>JANOQP010000612.1:0-6880 GCA_031414895.1 Saprospirales bacterium | reverse complement strand
CGGCTTTGGTTTGATTTCAGAAAATGTGAAAAGCAATGTAAAAAGCAAGATGGTCAAAGCCGACAGACGACGAAAAGTCGTCAGGCGGGCCGTGCTTCAGCGGGTTCGGAACATGAGCCTTTTTTTCAGGTTTTCGGCGATCTTTTTCCGCACGGCCAAGATCGGCGCGGGCGGGTTCGGGTTCGGGCGAAAATCGAGGATATTGCCCCGGCAATCGGTCTCGATTGCGCAGCATTGGCCGAACAAAACTTTCAATTCGCCTCGTGCCCGCTGCACCCTGCTCTTCGCGCCAGAATAGCTGATGCCCCAAATCTCGGCCAGTTCTTTTTGCGGAACACGTTGAAAATCAGCGAGTTGTATCGCTTCCCGGCGGTCGGGCGGCAGCAGTTCGAGGAACGGCGCGACGCATTCCGCGAAGTATTGGTTTAAATCGTCGGCCCCCTCGGACATCGGTTCGCGGTCGGCCCCGGCCAATCCGGTGATGGGCATTTTCCGCTTTTTGTAATAGTCGATGAGCGTGTTCCGCGTCAGCCGCCAGACCCAAAACGGGAGGCTTTCCTCGCTGGCGAGCGTCGGCAGTTTGAGGTGGATCTTCAGAAATATTTCTTGCAAAAGGTCGTCCGCATCCGCCCGGCAGGCCACTCGTTTTTCGAGGTAGCGGTGCATTTTTTGGCCAAAGGTTTTCCAGATCGCTGCTGTGTCCATATTTGTGGGCAAGTTTTGAAAGGCAAAATCGGCCTTCATCAAATAGACGAGGTGCGGGAAAAAGGACGCAATCCTCTCTCAATTCGGCCTTGGCCGCGAGCTCGGCTGGCCTTGCGTTTCCTGTTTTTCAGCCACGCGCCGCCCGTCCATCCACCGAAAACTGACCCCAAAACGGATATAGCCGCGCGGCTGCGGATGCCGTTCGGTCTGGTAAAAAACGCGGTTTTCCCAGAGCTTCGACAGGTTTTCGTAGCGAACGAAAAAGCGGAAATTCTTCACGTTCATCGCTGCAAAAACATCGACCGACGAATAGGCCGCCACGAGCGTGTCCTGCAAAAAAAACTGCCCGGCGGCGGGCTGCCAACCATCGGCCGCGAACGATTGGTTCATCCGAAAATCCGCCCCGGCGGCGAGGTAGAGGCGGCGGTGGATTATTTTTCCGTCAAAATAAAGGCTGTTCCGCGTCGCCCATTCCGGCTGGTGGAGGATGTCGTTTTGGTTGGTCCTCTGAAAAACAAACTGGTTGTCGAGCCGCCAACCGCGCACTTTAAACCGTTGATTTACAATGAGTTGCGCGACATTCAGTGCGCTGCCGAGCTGCTCCGGGAGCTGGTATTTATTGAAAAAAATAAAATTGTTGGCCAAATGGTTTTGCCCCGTGACCGAAAAACCGAGGCGCGGGACCGCCCACGAAACCGCCAAAGTGGTCTCGATTATTTTGTTGAAACCGTTTTCCCAGACTGGGATTTGGGAAACTTGCAGTCGATTTTGGACGAGACTCGGCAGCCGCCGCTGGTTCAAAAGGCCGCCCCGCAGTTCGCCGAATTTCCCAAAGTCGAGGCCCGCATCGGCGCGGATGCTGTACTCGCCGCCGTTTTTTTTGCCAAAACCGAGGTCGGCAGCGGTGTTCAATTTCAGCCGGTCGGCGATGCGAAAACCGCTATTTCCCGTGAAAAAAAGTTGCTGAAAATCGTCCGTCGCGGTCTCCTTGTCGAGGCGGACGAACTGGTGTTTTAGGCCGATTTCGAGGTCGCCGCCCGTTTTTTTGCCCCCGGAAAAAGCCAAAGCTGCCCGGTTTTCGATTGTTCTTGTCGTAAAATAATTGCGCAGCCCGCGCTCGTCCGTCCAAAATGGGCCGTACAAAGCGGAGTCGAGAGGCGACGCTTTGTCATAAAACTTGAAAATTTCGGTGCCATATCGCGCTGAGTGAACGAGGCGAAAATCCCTATTTGGCGACATTTTCGGGCCTGTCGAATCGGTCGCGGCGGTTTCGTTTTTGCCCAAAAAAAGGAGGTGCTGCGTGAACTGGATGTCCGATTTTTTCAGCGCGGAAACCGGGAACGGGCTGGTCTGCCGGACGGAAATCTCGTTGTTGCCGCCGACTACGCCCGCCTCGAAAAATTGGGATTCGTCCAAAATACCGCCATTTTCCTGCTGTTTATGGCTGTTTTTTGCATAAATCAGAAAGGCTTCGTAGCGCGTCCCGAACTGTTGCCAAAGCCCGACGGCGAACGCGGAGTTTTTGTTGCGCTGGTTTTGGAGCTGGCCGACGCCGTTGAGGGCATCGTATTGGAGCGAAAAATTGACCCCGTCAGAAAACGTCCGGGCAAATTTCCCGCGAAACTGGCTGTCGCTCTGTTTGCCAAAACCCTGCGAATAAACGGCCTCCGAAAACGCCCGCGAGTGCCGATAAAACCGCAATTGGTCGGCCCCGGTCTCGTACAAATTGAAGGCATTGATGCCCGTCGAAAAACCTATTTTTGAAAAATGCTGGTAAAAAAACGGCCGTGCTGCCGAGCCGGGGTTTCCCAAATTTGCCCATTCGTTGGGCGGCAAAAAATCGAACGGCGTAGGCTGGAATTTTTTGTCCAAAAAGCCGCGCCGCGCCGGGTCGTAAAAACGGAAAGCGGCGTCCGGCAACGTGTCGTTGTCCAAAAAAAGCAGTTCCGGTTTTTGGCAAAAAGAGAACCGGAGCGGGGTCGTGTCGGGCAGTTCCGGCTCAAAATTTTGCGGCACGGAATCGGCGCGCGCCTCGGCCTGTTGCGGGAAATTGAGGGGCGGGCGGCCCCCGTCGCCGGTCGGGCGTTGGGCTGCCAATTTCCCCAAAAAGAGGAAAAAAAAGGCAGCTGCCAACACCGTCTGGAACGGAACGAGCGACGGGCGGGATGCCGGTCGCTCGTTGTTTTTGTTTTTTAAAAGATTGACTGTCAGCAAGTTAAGTCCATTTTATCCAATCAAACGAAACCCTCGTTCAGTGGCCACCAAAAATTTATCAAGAATATGGGTTCGATCAAATTGCTCAAAAATCTGGGACAGAATGGCTATTTTGTTCACCGTCGTTTCATCGTTCAACCGCAGTAGGATGATGCCCCGGTGTGGCAATTTGTCCCGAAAAACCATGTCGCCGAAGTCTTTGTCATTGGTGATGATGACCCAGTTTTCAAAATGCGCCTTCGCCAAAATGACCCTGTCCGACCATCCGGGGGATTCGTTGAAAACGGAATAAACCTCCCATCCATTGGATTTCAGCCATTTGGCAACACCCGGCCCGGTGCTTTCATCAACAATTATTTTCATCAGGCGCGGCTTGCAATCGGGAAAAATTGGTTTTCCTCCAAATTTTGCTGGGCAAATTCAAGACACGCTAAAATGTCCTCTCGCTGCAATCCGTCATACTCCAAAAGTATTTCCGAGATGGTCATGCCATTGGCCAGCAACCCCAAAATGAAGGACACGCTCAACCGGGTGCCGTGGATGATGGGTTTTCCGACGAGGATTTCCGGGTTCAACTCGATACGACTGATCAAATTTGGTTGCATTTTCTTATTTTTTACAAAAATAACCAAAAAACCTTATTCCGCGATCAACGCTGGGTTCATCCCCATCGTCGAAAAACCGCCGTCGTGAAACAGGTTTTGCATGGTGACATAACGTGTGAGGTCGCTGAAATGTACGACGCAATAATCGGCGCAGGCCACGGCGGTCGCGTTGCCGAGCGGCGACATTTTATCGGCATAATTGAAGAAGTCCTCGAACCCCTTGATCCCCTTTCCAGCGGTCGTCCACGTCGGCGACTGGCTGATCGTGTTGACGCGGACATTTTTCAAGGTGCCAAAATGGTAGCCGAAACTGCGGGCAAAACTCTCCAAAAGGGCCTTCGATTCCGCCATTTCCGAATAATCCGGGAAAACGCGCTGCGCCGCGATGTACGAGAGCGCGAGGATGCTGCCGCCGTCGGAAATAGCGTCGAGTTTGAGCATCGTCTGCATCATTTTGTGGAATGAAACGGCGGAGATATCGAACGTTTTGAGCATCCATTCGTGGTTGAGGTCGGTGTACGGTTTCGATTTGCGCACGTTGAGCGACATCCCGATCGAGTGGAGGACGAAATCGACCTTGCCGCCCAAAATTTGCATGCTCTCGGTGAAAAGTTTTTCGAGGTCCTCGTTGACCGTCGCGTCGCAGCCGATGACTTTCGAGCCCGTTTTTTCGGCCAAAACATTGATCTCGCCCATCCGCAGGCCGAGCGGCGCGTTGGTCAGGGTGAAGATTGCGCCCTCTTCGTGGCAGCGTTCGGCCACTTTCCAGGCGATGGATTCGGAGTTGAGCGCGCCGAAAATGATGCCGCGTTTTCCGGCGAGGAGATTGTTGGACATTTATGGATTGGTTGATTTTTGAATGTGGATTTGGAGCGAGCGAAGGTAAAAAATTGAACGAAACCTACCTTTTTTCAAAAACCAAACAAAGCCACGTCATTTCCCCCGCTTCTGTTTTTCGCGTTTTTTCGTGGATCGCGGTCAGCATAAAAGCGACCCGCCACGCGACGTCCACGACCAAACTCTCGTCTTCCTTCAGAAAACCGGAGGCAATCAGCCAGCCGCCCGGTTTGACCATTTGGGCAAGTTCGAACACCGAGTCGAGGATGACGTTCCGGTTGATATTGGCCAAAACGATGTCAAAATCGGTCGATTCGATTGTGTCAAGTTTGCCGTGAAAAGCGGTGATGTTTGAAACCCCGTTGCGGGCGGCGTTCTCGATGGTATTCTCAAAACTCTCTTTTTCGATGTCGACGGCCTCGATCACCGACGCGCCCAACCGGCTGGCGAGGATGGCCAAAATGCCGGAGCCGCAGCCATAATCGAGCACTTTTTTGCCCACGAAATCAAGGTCGCGCATCGTGTTGAGGCACATCCAAGTGGTCTCGTGGTGGCCCGTCCCGAAGGCCATTTTTGGGTTGATGACCAGTTCGTGCCGGACACTTTCGATTGGATCGTGGAAATCCGCGCGAACGCCCACCCAGTCCTCGACGACGACCGGCTCGAAGTTGGATTCCCAAAGTTTGTTCCAGTTTTGGGACGGGTGCAGGTTTTTTTTGAACGTGAACTTGCGCTCTTTTTGCAGCTCAACCAATTGATTGTCAAGCAGTTGCACATCCACAGACTCCGGCGCGTAGGCATCCAGCCCGCCCTCCGCGTCCATGAACATCTCGAACGGGAAGTCCCCGATGAAGGCCGTCAGGATCTCCGGCTCGTCGGTCTCGAATTGATATTGCCAATAATTCATGGGGCAAATGAAGGGAATTTTTTGACGTAAAGAGGGGGAAGTCAAAAACACGGCTTAATTTGGAATCGTAATTGAGCCAAGGTCATTACCTCGGTATATTCATCATCAAACTGGTCATTTCCCGTTTCCATAAGCCTCCTTTTTAATGTCCTTCAACAAATCCCGCAGGGCCTCGCGGGTAGGCTCGTGCAGCCCCGGCAGGGCTTCGGTGATTTTGTAGATGAGGAAATAGGGCTTTGGGTCGGTATAAAACAAGTCCACGAGCCAGTCCCGGAGGCCTGCGGGCAGGTCGGGCATTTGCCGTTTGACCTCGGCGGTGATTTGGCTATCGGTCAGGTCGCGGACGGTAATCTGTTCGAGCGTGAGCCACGAGCTCCGGCCTCGGAACCGGCAATGCGTGTGCGGGAGCTCGGTTTTGTAGATGAGGCGCAGGTCGGGGCGGTTGCGGAGGGCGTTAAGGCCGTTGATGAAATCGACGTTGTAGAGCGGGTCGAGGTCGTCGCCGTCGTTGTGGAGCACCCGCTCGAAATTGCGGAAATTGAGTACCAGCCGACAGCCCAACTGCCGACTGATGTTTTCGAGCAACGGCGCGAGACGGCTTTCCGAACCAGAGGCCAGTCCCGCCTGCGACGCAATGTCATCGAGCATCCCTTGATGGGAAGCGAGGTAGTTCCTCATGTTGATGTGCAGAAATTGGGTGTCCGGCACGCCGCATTTTTCGAGGTCAATGACGAGCCGGTTGCTGCCCGTTTCGGGCGGCGAAATGAGGTTGATGGATTGCCGTTTTTCAAAAAGCGTGCGGACAATGAGCTTCGTGAACTCTGGCCGAAGGCAATGGTCGTAGGTCACTCCGCTCAAATCGGGGATGGCCGGAAGTTCTTTTGATAGGGTTGGCGAAGCTGTATTGGCGACCGCAAAATCAGCGGCTTCGAGTTCGTCGATGAGCAGTAACATGGCCTTTGTCAGTTGCGCGAACGTCCGTTTTTCATCGTCAGGGGAGATTATACCTGAAAGAATATCCCTTTTTAAATCACTGGATCGGGCTTTGACCCCGTTCGCGAGGCGGCTTTTTTCCGTGCCTTCGGGCAGTTTGTCGAGCAGTATTTGTAGCGCAGAACCCAGGTCTCCGTTGCCGACAAGCTGACGGAGCGAGCGTTTGAATTCTAGGATATCGAGCATGGGCAATGCTTTTTTTGAAAAATGCAAAATCAAGTTGGCGCGGTTGCCGAAGGGATATTAAGGAGTTGATTTGAGAAAAAATCTCACAACCGCCTGATCCGCAAATTCTTGAACCACACCAAATCCCCATGGTCTTGCAGCGCGATGCGCCCTTTTTTCGACTTTCCAAAGCCCTTCATGTCCTTGAATTTCGATTTTTTCACCAGCGCGTCCCATTCGGGGCCCCACATTTGGGTGTCCACGGTTTTGCGGCCGTTGAGCCATTGTTCGAGGTGGCCGTTTTCGATGCGGAGGCGGGCATGGTTCCATTCGCCGGCCGGTTTGACGGTCTCTATTTTTGAGGCGATGAGGTCGTAAAGGTCGCCCGCGCGGTGCATGTGGATCTTCGCGTCGGGGTGGCAGGTGTTGTCGAGCACCTGCATTTCGGGGCCGG
>JANOQP010000611.1:0-3842 GCA_031414895.1 Saprospirales bacterium | reverse complement strand
AACGGCCTTGAAAAACCGCTCGAACTCGATTGGTTTCAACAAATAATCGAGTACGTCAAGTTCGTAGCCCTCGAGCGCATGTTCCGAAAAAGCGGTGGTCAGGATGGTCGCGGGCTTTTTTTTCAACATGCGGAGCAGTTCGAGGCCGGAGAGATTGGGCATCTGGATGTCGAGAAAAAGGATGTCCGGTTGGTGCTTTTCGATGGCAAATTTGGCCTCAATGGCGTTCGAGCAGGTGGCCATGATCTCGATGTTCGGGATCTTGTCGAGATGAACGGCGAGCAGTTCGCGGGCGAGGGTTTCGTCATCGACGAGGATGCAGGTGTATTTTTTCATGCCTTTTTCAGCGTCAAATGGAGCTGCGCCTCGAAGGTGCCGCCGCCGTTTTTTAAGGTCAATTGGTGCGCACCGGGGTATTTTAGTTCAAGTTGCCGCTGGGTGTTTTGGAGGCCGATACCCCCCGCTTTGGTTGCGGATTGCGGATTGCGGATTGCGGATTGGATGGCCGGGGCCGCGCTGTTTTGGGTCGAAAAAACAAATTCCCCGGCCTCGCCGATGTCACAATGGATTTTTATCCACGCCTTTTCGTCTTGGTCGAGGTTGGAGTGCTTGAAGGCATTTTCGACAAAATTGAGGAGGAGCATCGGCTCGATTTTCCAGCCGTCGGGGCTGCCCTCGATGTGGAAATCGACGTTTTGCGAGCGCGGTTTGCGGAGCAGGTGGAGCTCGACGTACTGTTTGAGGGTGTCCAGTTCTTTTTTCAAAAAAACCTCGCCCCGGTTCCCCTCATATAAAATATGGCGCAGCAGCGCCGAGAGCTTGGCGATCATCGGCGCGGCATTGTCGTGTTTTTGGAGGGCGAGGGCGTAGATATTGTTCAGGGTGTTGAACAAAAAATGCGGGCCGATCTGTGCCCGAAGGAAGTTCAACTCCGCTTCGAGTTTTTCGTTTTTCAACAAAAATTGCCGCTCGCGCTCGATTTGCGCCTGTTTGAAAAACCAGTAAAGCGTCGAGATCAGCAGGAACAGCGACGTGTTGAGCACCATCGAAAAGATGTCGCGCCAGCCGCCCATTTCGTAAAATTCAGATTCGAGGCCCGTCGCCCGCACCGAAAAAACATAGCCCCCGACAATCGCCGCCAAGCCCACGGCGTAGCTGAACGGCCGTTTTTTTTCCAACAAAAAGGGGACGAGCAACAGGAGGTTAAAATAGACGATGACCGCGTAGGTGGCCACCTCCAGGAGGGTCTTGCCGATGGCCTCCGCCATGTTTTCCTCCAAAAAATGATAGTCGAAAACAAACAGGAAGATGAACCCCCAAAAGGCGGCGTGCTCCAAAATGCGGGTCCTCGATGTTTGCAATAAAAGCATGGGCGGCTCGGCGGTTTCGTTCCGATTGGGGGCGAAACTAACGCGGCGAGCCCCGGTTTGGGGCCGTTTTTCCGCCAAATGGGCGATTGTTTCTGCGAACGGACGGTTTTTGGGAACAAACGGGGCCGGTTGTTCAAAAACAGGGAGCTGCGCCAAATAGGTAGGCCCCGCCGATTAGTTTTGCCCCGTTATTTTTCAAAAAAATGGGGCAAAAACCAAATCTCACCCGGCAATTTCTGGTTAGTTTCTGTGTCATTGTGCTAGTCGCGGGCGCGTGCTTCCCGTTTTCGGAGCACATTGGCTACCGTTCGGTCTCCCTGATCTTGCTGCTCACGGTCTCGTTTTTGGCCATGAGGCAACATTTGTACCCGGTCCTTTTCGCCGCCATTTTGAGCGCGGGCATCTGGGATTTTTTCTTCATCCCGCCCCGTTTTACGCTCCATGTGAACAATTCGGAGGACGTTTTAATGCTCCTCATGTACTTTATTGTCGTGCTGGTGAACGGTGTTTTGAGCGCGCGCGTCCGTTTTTTTGAAAAGATCGCCCGCGAAAAAGCCGCCCGGGCTCGGACGCTCGAACTTTACGACACCCTTTTCAACGCCCTTTCCCACGAGCTCCGAACGCCCATCGCGACCATTTTGGGCGCATCCGACACGCTCATTTCACCGTCGGCTAATTTGGGCGAGGCCGCCAAAAACAGCCTTTCCCTCGAAATAAACCGCGCTGCCGAACGCCTCCAACGGCTGACCGAAAACCTGCTCAACCTCTCGCGCCTCGACACGGGCGCCATCCGCCCAAAATTGGACTGGTGCGACCTCCACGAACTTGTCCACACGGTCGTCAACCGGCTGGCCGGGGCGACAAAAAACCACCGTGTCTCGGTCGTCCTGCCCGAAAACCTGCCGCTCGTCATGCTCGATTTTGGCCTGACCGAGGAGGTTTTGCACAACCTCCTGCTCAATGCCGCCCGACATACGCCCGACGCGACACGCATCGAGATTTTGGTGAAATGCACTGACAATCAATTGTTTATGGAGGTAATGGACGACGGGCCAGGCTTTTTGCCCGAAGATTTGCCGCTCGTTTTTGAGAAATTCTACCGTTCAAAAAACGCCCCGGCCAGCGGAGTTGGTCTGGGCCTTTCCATCGTCCGGGGCTTTGTCGAGGCACAGGGCGGGACCATCTCGCTCGAAAACAGGCCGGGCGGCGGGGCGCATTTCACGATAAAAATTCCGGTCGAAACCCTTTTTTCAACCCTTCCGAACGCATGAGCCAGCCCACCATTTTGATCATCGACGACGAAATCCCGATTCGCAAACTGCTCCATATCACCCTCACGGCGCACCAGTTCCGCGTAACCGAGGCCGCGACGGCCCGCGATGGCGAGGTCGCAGCGGCCATGCACCCGCCCGACCTCATCCTGCTCGACCTCGGTCTGCCCGACGACGACGGTCAAAATGTGCTGAAAAATCTCCGGGAATGGTTTTTTAAGCCCATTTTGGTGCTTTCTGCAAGAAATTCGGAGGAAGAGATTGTCCGCGCACTCGATAGCGGGGCCAATGATTTTTTGACAAAACCGTTCCGCAGCGGCGAGCTATTGGCCCGGATCCGTGCCGCACTCCGCGCCTCGGCGAGCGAAGAAAACCTGCCCGTCCGCACATTTGGCAGCCTTGTGATCGACCTCGCCGCCCGCGCTGTCCGCAAAAACGGCGAGGCCATCCACCTGACGACGACGGAATATTCCTTGCTGATCTTGCTGGCGCAAAACGTTGGCCGCGTCCTGACCCACCAGTTCATTTTGCGCGAAATCTGGGGGCCGGCCTACACGACCCAATCGCAGTATTTGCGGGTTTTTGTGGGGCAATTGCGAAAAAAAATAGAAGAAAACCCGAATGCGCCCGCGTTCATCTTGACCGAGTCGGGGGTTGGGTATCGGTTTGTGGGCGGCGGGTTTTGAGCCTTTATAAAATCCTTACGCCCCCGACCGCCGTTTTTACATCCGCCTTATTTTGTCGCCAGCACCTTTGCCCCATCAAATTTTTTCCAAAAAAAAGCATCATGGGCATCCAATCAAAAATCCGGCTCGGCTCGGCCTTCCTGTTTTTGCTCCTCCTCGCAACGGGTGGCACCGCGCTTTTTCTCCTCCGCAACCACCCCGGTGCGTTCCAGACGATGCAAGCGGTCGTTGCATTTTGCGGGCTGGCGGGCTTCGCTTTTTGGATCAATTTCCCGGAGATGGTCGCATTTCCCGTAAAAAAATGGAGCGCGGATATCCGGCAAATTGCCGACGGCGATTATGAAAAAAGGCTGCACGCCGAACATCACGACGAGTTTGCCGAGATTGCCGGGGCGGTCAATTCGCTGGCATCAAAATTGTCGGCCCCGGCCTGCGACCGCGACCCAATACCCCTTTGGGCCGCGCTCGAAAATTATTTTCAAAAACTGGAAAAATTGTAAACGACCCGGCTCTCG
>JANOQP010000610.1:0-9282 GCA_031414895.1 Saprospirales bacterium | reverse complement strand
GAAATTGGAAGGCACGTCTGCGGGCAGGCCGTCGATGGAGCGGGCGACGAACTGGTGGAGCTGGAGGTTTGGGTTTTCGGCTTTCCAAAATTGATACTGGATTCGTGCAACAGCATTGTGCGTTTCCAAAAACCTTTTGGGAGACCGTTTCCATGCCGGGGGCGGAGTTGCTGTCATGATTTTTTTTTGGTAAAATTAGGTATTTCTTCTGATGAGCAAAAAATGTTCAAAGTCAAGTTTTGGGTCAAACCGGATCAGTCCAAAACCCGCATCACCAAAAATCAAGAACAACTGCCCAAAAGATTGAAAATGGCGTTTGATGAGCGTATTGTAGAGCATTTTGCGTTTTTCATCGACTGGGAAAATCACGATTTTGCGTGCTGGAAATTCATTGGAAAACAAAACGGTCGCCTGGACGACGGTCGAAATAACACGGACAATGTCCCCATTGTTCGAGACGACCTCATCGTCGATCACGCCGTTTTTGTCCAGATCGCCAAAGGCAAGGTTCCAAATATCGCCGTCGTAGCGGTCGAAAACGATGCTTTTTTTGATGCTGCCCAACGGCCCGGTGCTCTCAAAATTAAAGACAGTACGCGTTTTGTCCGGTTCGAAAGGGTAGTGTTCGTTGTTCATTTTTCAAAAATCTGTTTTGGTGGGAAAGTTAAATATGGATTTCAAAAAACCATCCGCCCCTGCACCCGCACGTCCCAGACCCGCTTCCCTTTCGGCAATAAATAGTCGGTCTTCGCCAAAAAACATCCAATGGAAGCCCCGCGGCCCAGCCGAAAATCGCCGCGTATGCTGATGCGCGAGCCTTTCCCAGAAAACGATGGGATCAATTGGCTGTCCAAAAGTTGCGACTCGAATGAATAATGGCGCACCGCCGGGCCGTCCGTGTCGAACGCCGTGAACCGCGCCGCGCCCTAAAAAAATTGCCCAAGCGGTTTGTAGCGAAGCTCCTGAAACGTGAGGAAACCATAGGTTATTTTGCCCGCCCCGTCCCGGAAATGGGTCGTCTCGGCGCGTGTCCGCCATTCAAAAAAGCGCATCGCCTTCCAATCCGATTGGATGCGGAGTCGCCATTTTTTTTCGAAAAATGCGCCCGTTTCGCCCAGTTTTTCGTGCGTTTCGCGGCGCAAAATGGCCTGCACCTGCCCCTTTTTTCGGACGGAATAAATGGCAGAGGCCAACCATTCGCGCCCGCCGGACGGCCCTTTTGAATCCGCGCGTGGCCTCGGGTGCTTCCAAACATCGACAAATCCGTTGAATTTGAGCCGCGCCCGTGGCCGGAACTCGATGCCCGAATAAAACCCGCGCTCGTTCGCCGGTCCGCCAATTTCGCCGAACGCGGCGGCATAAAGTGGCAGGTATTTATGGCCATAATTTCGCTGCACAAAAGCGACGGTCACGCGGCGGTCGAGCGCAAACATGGTACCGTTCAAAGTGGCGAGGCCGCCGTTTTCGCTGCGGGCCGTTTCGCCGAAAAAAAGCACCGTCCGCCAGCCGCCCGAATAGTCCAAACTGTTGGCAATCAATGTTTTATCGCCATTTTTTGGGAAGCCGGACGATGAGCCGAGGCTCGAAACCGGATGACTGAAATGGGCGGCCAGTAAGTTTAAACCTACGCGAAAACGCCCTTTTTCGCGGTGCAGGGACGCACCAAAAAGCGACTCGCCCACCGTTTTTTCGTTCTCGACCTCGGCGGGCAGGCGATGAAAACCACCGAGCGAAAAATTGGAAAATGCCTCTTCGTCGAACCCGTCGGTCGTGTCCTTTTTTTGCAAAAAAGCGGCATCGCGGCGACGGTGCGAGGCAAAAACCGTGGTTTCCCATATTTTTTTGGAAAATGTAAGTGCCGCGCCGCGCTGGTAAAAATCCTCGCCGCCCGCAGCGTGCGGACGGATGGGCGGGTCGGATTTTTTCAGCAAAATGGAGCTGGAGTTTTTGCCGATGGAAAACCCGGAGGCCAGCAAAAGCCCCTGTCCAAAGTTCATTTTGAAATCACCAAGCGCGATGGTTTTGACATATTTCGACCAGTTTTTTACAAAAAAATGGGCGGAATAAAAGTCAAAGCCTTGCCTGTTTTCCTTTTTGAAAAACCGCTCCCCGGGGTCCTTGTCGGCAGCAAAACCGTAGGAAATCCGGTTGCCGTTGGTGTGCCGGAACCGCAAAAGCAGGCCAACGGGCGAGCCGACAAAGATTTTTTCATCCGGGTTTTGGTTGTCGCCGTGGAGCGAGGTTCGGAGGCGGAGGTCGTTTTTCCCATTGACAATCAACGACTTGCGCGAGCCGGCCCATTGGTCCAGCCCGCTTTCAATGGAAAAATACGGGAGGCAAAGCCGAATTTCGGCGATGCCCCAATTTGGCACGGCCTGCAATTCCTCGAGCGCGAGGAATTGGCCGAGCCGGTCGCGGTACTCAAAAAAAGCGGCGATTTGGTGCTCGGTCAACAGCCAAAGGTTTTCGAGGTCGGGGCGCGTGGCAGCGTTGATGTTGATCGGGTTTTCGTACAGGCTTTCGAGTTGCTCGACGAGCTGGTGCGCATCGAAATCGGGGTTGGCGGCATTCCGCTTGGCCATGTTTTCGAGGACCTCTTGAAAGGCGGGCTCGTCGAGGGGCGAGTTTTGGGCGGGGGCTATGATTGGGGAAATCAAAACTGCAAATAGAAAAGGGAAGAGGCGTGTCATTTCTCGAGGTGATTTTGATCAATAAAGGTGCGGTGAGGTCGGCGCAGCCGACAAAATACGAGGCACGAGGCACAGCCTCGCGCCAGCTTGCAGCTTGTTACCGAGGCGAGGCTGGCACGAGGCTGGCGCAAGGCTGGCACGAGGCTGGCGCGAGGCTGGCGCAAGGCTGGCGCGAGGCTGCGCCTCGTGCCTCGCATTATGTCGGCTGTGCCGACTTCACCGCTCTATATTGTGATAAACTGGCTAGGCCACCAAATATCCACCTCCAAAATCCCTTTTTGATTGTGATAATTGGAAGCACTGCTATAAACCCAATCCTCTGCTCGTAGGACGAGCCCCGCGCGGACCGGATTTTGGTGCAAATAATTCAATTTTTGCATAAAAACGGCATCCGACCAAAGCTGGACCGGGTGAAAGCCATCCTGCCAAAACTGGTAGGTTTTGCGGTTTGCACTTTGGTTGCCAAAAAATTTGAGGACGTGGATCAGCCATTCCTTACGGCTTTCGATATCGTTTTCGATGGATTTCAAGATTTCCCGCGCCGTATGGGCCTTAAAATCGCGCATGACCGCCGACATTTCAAACGGTGCTTCCACCCACGCAATCAGGTGGATATGGTTGGTCATGATGACAAAGGCCACGACGTGCAGCTTTTTCCCTTTTTGGCAATATCGCAGGCTGTCCACGATGATTTGCCGATAGCGTTCCCTCGAAAAAACGTCGATCCAGCCGACGATGGTGCTTGTCATGTAATAGCACCCGTTTTGAAAAATTGGTTTGTATTTCTCGCTCATGTTGTTCAGTTTGCCCCAAATCTCCGTTGGCGACCAACAACATTTGCCCGCACAAAAACATATTTGTTTTTGTGAATTTGAATTTTTATAAACTATTGAACCTACTCCACCGTCCACCTTGCGACCATCATCCCCGATTGCCCTTTGTTGCGGGTCAAATAATCAGTGATCGGCCATTTTGAGAGGACGATCTTCCCAAATTCCGACGACGCGTGGAGCAAGTGGACCCGCCCGTTTTGCCGAACGGCAAAGCCCTCATGGGTGCAGTCGAGGTCGGGTTTTGAGGAGGTGAAAACGAGGAGGTCGCCGTCCACAATCTCGTTTTCCGCCTTTCGGGCCAAGTGTTTTGGGATAAATGAAAAGGTGCGGGTGCTCAAACCTTGTTCGGCCAATTTCACTTTTTCAAAAGCTGTCGAATCGGCGAGGCCCGGATAAAACGCCCGTTTGCGCGACATGAAGCCGATTTTTTTTTGATAAAACTGGCCGCCCAGTTCGTCCGAGATCAGCCGCAAATGCCCGGCGGTCTCCTGTTGGAGCAGCCATTCCGAAAAATAATGGAGCCGCGACCCGTAGCCGTCCACCTGTCCGTTGCGGTAGCGCATGGCGGTCAAAATGTCGGTAAAAGATTGAAAATCAACGGGTTGCGCACGGGCGGCGAGGCAAATGGCGACCGTGTTCTCCACAAAAGTGAGGCAGTCGAACTGGTCGAGGTTGACCACGAGTTGTTCGGTCGGCTGGCCTTCGAGCGTGTGCGCCAAATAGGGTTCGCCGAGGAACGACCGCCCGACCGTCACGATATTTTCGGAAAACGGGTTTTCGGGCGGGGCCAATTGGACTTTTTTTGAAAAAACCAGTTCCGGGTTTCCCAAAAAAGCTGGAAAAAGCATCCAAACAAGAAAAATAGGGCAAAAAACGGTGCGCAAAATGAGGTCGGTTTTTTTGACAATGTAAAATATTAGCACCGTCACGGGTTTTTGAAATCGGGCTGAAATTTCTGCGAAGGTATCTCGACCTTCGCCCCATGACAGGGCAAACAGCCCGGTTTTTTTAATCTGAACATGAACATCCTTTAATTTTAGACACAAAAAATGCTCAATTTCAATCAAATCCGCCGTTTCTTGACCGTTTTCGCGGCCACTTTTTTCCTTTCAAATATTGGGCTCGCCCAAAAAGCGGACGCTTTTTCGGGCGAAAAAAATGTCTTTGACGAAATGCCCGAGATCGTCTGTTTCCCAAACCCGGCCTATTCCAATAGCCCCGTGACCATTAAAATAGCCTCGCCGGAAATCGTAGCGGCGGCTGGGCTGATTTCGGTCCGCATCACCAACGAGCAGGGGCGGGTGCTTTTTTCCGCTGAACTGCCTGAAAAATTGGAGTTCACGCCGTCGGCATATCATTTCACAAAGGGCAATTTTTACCTCCAATATTATCAAAACGGACGGCTTTTCCAGACAGAGGAACTGCGCGTCGAATGACCGACGGACAAACAAACACAAACAAACACACTACTTTCAATGAAATTTATTGGATTGAACCATGTTGCGCTCCATGTGCGCGACGTGCCGCGCAGCATCGATTTTTATGGAAAAAAACTGGGCCTCATTCAGGTCCCGCGGCCCGATTTTGACTTCCCTGGGGCCTGGTTCGAGCTGGAGGACGGGCGGCAATTGCACCTGATCGGCGGCCTCAACGTACCCGTCCACTCCTCGAACCGGGGCAACCATTTTGCCATCGAAGTGCCGTCGATCACCGAGGCGGCCAATTTTTTGCGCAGCCGAATCCTCAAGTTTTTGGGGCCAAAAACCCGACCCGACGGCGCGCACCAGATTTTTTTAATTGACCCGGATGGGTATTTTGTGGAATTTACCCAATTTGAAAAAGGGGCTCCGGCCTGACTTTTTTTTCAAATAAAAAAAAAGCCAACTTGCTGAAAATCAACAAGTTGGCTTCGTTTTTATCGGCCCAGCAGGGTCGTTCTTATCGATGTGCGACCACCAATTTCCGCACCGCCCGCGATCCATCGCCGCGCACGATTTGGACTTGCCAAACGCCCGCCGCGAGGCCAGAAATTTCAACAAGTTCATTGCCTGAAATTTGGACGGTCATGCCCAACCGGCCCGCCGCGTCGAAAAAGCGGACGGTCATTTTTTCGCCCATTTCATCGGAAAAAACGAGCCGCACGTCCCCGTCGGCCGGGTTCGGTTGGAGGCGCAGGCCGCTGGCCCAAACCGGCTCGGACGTTCCGACGATATTGTTGATCGTGATGATCTGGCTGTTGTAGCTGCAACCGTTCGCGTCCGTGACGAGCAGGTGGTAGTCGCCCGCTTTCAGGCCGCCGATTGCCGGGCCGTTGCCATTGAAGGGCTGGCCGTTGAACGTCCAAAAAAAGGTGTACGGCTGCACGCCGCCCGTGACCGAGAGGAAAATCGAGCCGTTGGCCCCGCCGTCGGTCTCGTCGGTGACCGAACTGATCGAAAAATTGACCAGCGTCGGCTGCGCAATTAGGAGGTTGACCGCCGTCGTGCAACCAAAAACGTCGCTGACCGTGTTGGAATAATCGCCCGCGCAAAGGTTGGTCGTCGGCGCGGCGAGGGTGAACGGCCCGGAATTGCCCGAAATATTGAGCACAATCGACCCATCGCAGTCACCGGGGCAAGTGACCCCGACCACGTTCGCGACGGTCACGGTGGCCGCCTCTTTCACATTCACCTTAAAACTGCACGTCCCCTCGTTGCCCGACGCGTCTGTATAGCTGAAAAGCTGCACCGTCGTCCCCGTTGGGAAGGCCGCACCGCTCGTGAGGCCGCTGACCAATTGGATAAAAGCGGTGTTCACCGGGCAGTTGTCGAACACGATCGGC
The DNA here is from genome assembly GCA_031414895.1 of Saprospirales bacterium. Lineage (GTDB taxonomy): Bacteria > Bacteroidota > Bacteroidia > Chitinophagales > Saprospiraceae > JANOQP01. The sequence continues at coordinate 2,938 of JANOQP010000610.1, read as the reverse complement.
TGCGCGTAAAATACCTGCGCAGCTTGGCAGGCACCGATATTGAGCTCCGAATTGCAAGCAAGGACGGGCGTTTTTGTGTCGATGATGTTCACAAAAGCAATCTCGGAGGTCGAATTTCCACCAAAATCCGTCGCCGTCACGGTCACTTCCTGCATTCCGAGGCCGCCGCAATCGAACGTCGCCGGGCTGAAAGTCCAGCTTGCGATGCCGCAATTATCGGTCGAGCCGTTGTCAAAACCTGCCGCTGCCAAAACAGCTTGGCCGAGGTCGTCGAGCGAAATGGTCGCGTTTTTCAACGCCAAAACGGGCGCAATCAGGTCCGTCCCCGTGAGCGTCGCGGAGGTTGTTGCAACGCAACCGTTTGCGTCGGTGACGGTCGCTGAATAAGTGCCGACGGCGAGGTTTGTTTGCGAAAGACCCGTGCCAGCGTTCGACCAATTGATGGTGAAAGGCGCGGTCCCGCCCGCCGTCGAAAGGTTGATCGAACCGTTCAAAGCGTTCGGGCAATCCGGGTTTTGCGAAGCTAACACATTGACGGTCAATAAGTTGGGCGAGCCGACCGAGGCTGTCGCGGTCTGCGTGCAACCGTCTGCATCGGTGACGGTGACGGCATAATTGTTCGAACAAAGTGCACCGAGCGATGCCAAGGTCGCGCCGTTCGACCAGTAAAAAGTATGGGGCGCAAACCCGTTTTCGACCGTCACGGTGGTGGTGCCGTCGCATTGGCCGAAGCATTTTACATCGAAAGAAGCAGCCGAGACCACCGCATTTCCAACCACGGAAACGATAAAGCTGCAAGCCCCTTCGTTGCCGCTCAAATCCGTGAACTTGAACGAATTGACCGTCAAACCGACCGGGAAAGTCGCGCCCGATGGCAATCCGAGCATTTGCGCCAGCGAACCGCCGGGGCAATTGTCGGCCACGGTGGGCGCGTCGTAGGTGATCAGCGCATGGCATTCAGCGACCTTGATGTTCGCCGGGCAAGTGACGGTCGGGGCGATATGGTCCTCGACGGTCGCAAAGGCGAGGGCGGTGGCCGAATTGCCGCTGCCGTCCGTGACCGTGATGGTGACGGTCTGTTCGCCGAGCTGGCCGCAACCAAAAACGGTCGGCGAAACGGCCCACGCGGCGATATCGCATTCGGCATCAAAAGAGCCGTCGTCAAAATCGGCCGCGACGAGCGTGACCGTGCCATCCGCGCCAAGCTGGACGGTGATATCTTTCAAAGCAATGACAGGTGCAGTCTGATCGGCTGACGTGATTTCGGTGACGGCGCGGGCAGTGCAGCCATTTTCGTCGGTGACGGTGACGATATAATTTCCGGTCGAAATGCCGGAAATCGTCTCGTTCAAACCGCCGTTCGACCATTCGTAGGTGTAAAATTGGGTGCCGCCAAAAACGGAAGCGGTCAGGCTGCCCTCCGAAAATTCGGGGCAACCGACGTTTTGCTGGAAAATAAAACCTGCGGTCAATGGCTGTTCTGGCTGCGTGATTGCGACCGGATAGGACACCGAACAGCCCGCGCCATCGGTGATCGCGACGAAATAATCGGCCGCTTCGAGGTTGAAAACGGAGTCCGTCACAGCCGCGTTCGACCATAAAATGGAGACCGGGGCAGTCGCATTTTCCACCAAAATGGAAGCCTCGCCATTTTCCGCGCCGAAACAATGGATGTCCTTTTGGGAAACGATCGCCGAAAGTGCGCAGCCGGGGTTTTGCACGTTGCCGATTCCGATGGCCGTGCAGCCGAGCGCGTCCGTGACCAAAACAGAGACCGGGCCGGCGGGCAAATTAAAGGCCGTGTCGGTCGTTTCGGTCGTTTGCCAGGCATACATATATGGTGTCGTTCCGCCCGTCGGGGTGGCCCAAGCCTTGCCGTCGGTCGCCAAAAGTGCGGAAATATTGGACGCCTCGGTGTTCGCAAATAGCTCCGCCGGCTCGGGGATGGTGGCCGTCGCGGTCGCCGTGCAGCCGTCATCGTCCACGACCGTCACGCGCCAAATGCCCGCAACGAGTTCTTCCGCGCTGCCAATATTGCTGCCGTTCGACCAGCCAAAAAAGTAGCTGCCCGTGCCGCCCGTTGCCGTCGCTTCCAAATAACCGTTCGCTCCGCCGTGGCACGACACGTTTTGGACAGCGGAAATGATGGCCTCGACGGGCGCATTTTCCGTCACGACCACCGTATCGGTCGCCGAACATTGCGAAATGGTGTCCAAAATCGTCAAAACATAGGTCCCTGCCGCATCGACAGAAGGGAAAAGGGTATTCTCAAAACCGTCAAAATGGCCGTCCGCGGTCGTCCAAATGGTCGTCGTGTTTGTTTCGTCCGAGCCGCTGCCGTCGAGGACGATAAACGCCGAAAGGCAATTGAGCACCGCATTGCCGCCAGCCGAGGCAATCGGAGGTGCCGACAAATCAACGACCGTCGCCGAGGCCGTCGAGGTGCAGCCGTTCGCCGGGTTGGTCACGATGACCGCATAATCGCCGGGCTGGGTGACCGTGGTTTGGGCATCGTTGGAAAAAATGCCGCCGTTCGCCGTCCATGCGAAGGTCGCGCCGGGGGTCGGCGAACTGGCCGTGATCGTCGCCGAACCGGCCACACAATCGACCGAGCCGCCCGTCGCCGATGCGCCCGGCAACTGTTTGTCCTCCGAGACCGTCGCGGTGCCGGTCGCCGAGCAACCCGTCGCCAAATCGGTCACTTTGAGCAAATAATCTCCTTCCACGCTCACGATCGGGAGCGAATCGGTGGACGAAAAACCATTTGGGCCGGCCCATAAAATGGACGTATTGAAACTGGAATAGATCGAACTCAATTCAATTTCGGGCGAGCCGCAGGTCAAAATTCCGCCCGAAACCTCGACGGCCGGGAGCAAATTGGCCCACAAAACATCGATGTCGGAAAGAGTGTCCTTGTCGCCGTTCGCGTCGGTGACGG
>JANOQP010000609.1:0-2354 GCA_031414895.1 Saprospirales bacterium | reverse complement strand
CCGACCGGAATTGGTCCGGTCGGTCGCGCCATCCGAAATTGGCCCGCGGCCAACCGTGGCCGTCACGACCGAGGGCGGCGAGGCCCTGTTTTTCGACCATGTTGTGGTTGCTTGCCCGCCCGGCAAGGTCCAATCGCCCCTTTCGTCCGTCCTGCCGCCCGGCTCGGTGCGCTCGACCCGGTTTTTTTCCTTCCTATGGACTTCCGCAACGCCGCCGTGGTTTGCCGACCGCGTCTATTTTACGGACGAAATCCGGTCAAAAAGCCGCGACAAGATCCTCTCTTTCCGAGTGTACGGCCAGACCGATGAGGGGCTGTACGTCTATTGGGGGGCTGGCTATGCGACCGAGAACACCCCGAAGCCCATGCTGGAAACCCGGTTGCGCACCCAAATCGAGCAATCGTGCAGGACGGATATCGAGCGCGTTCATTTTTTCGAGGTCTTCGACTACAACCTGCGATTTTCCGCCGGGGCCGTGCGGGACGGGCTGCACCTGACAATCGACCGGATGCAGGGACAGGGCAATATTTGGTACACGGGCGGCCTGCTCTCCCATTGGGACGTGGACTCCATACAGGAGCACAACCGGTCGTTGGCCACACAATTGGCCTTCCGGGAAACGCCCCCGGGGCCACTCCGGAACCTGCTTTTTCGGGCGCGGGCGATTGCCAACAGGTTCCGGGAAATTTGAAATTGCTCCATTTTTCGCCCGAAAGGGAATAAATCCGCACAGCGCAAAGCCGGGTCTTGGGATCCCAAACTACATTCGCCGCCATCGAAACACACTATCTAAAACAGGAAAAACCAGCTTATGTCATTTTTGAAAACAATCTCCGGCTTCCGCGGGACGATCGGCGGAAAACCGGGCGACAACCTCACGCCGCCCGATGTCGTGGAGTGCGCCGCAGCATTCGGAAAATGGGTCGTCGAGACCACGGGCATCCCCAAAATCGTCGTCGGGCGCGACGGGCGCATCTCCGGCGACATCATCAGTGCATTGACAATCAACACATTGCGCGCGCTCGGTATCTCCGTAGTGGACCTCGGCCTCTCCACCACGCCGACCGTCGAAATGGCCGTGCCGATGGAAAACGCGGGCGGCGGCATCGTTTTGACCGCCTCGCACAACCCCCAAAACTGGAACGCGCTCAAACTTTTGAACCAAAAAGGCGAGTTCATTTCGGCCAACGACGGCCGCGCGGTGCTCAAAATTGCTGCCGAAAAGGACTTCGAGTTCGCCCCTGTCGAGAAACTCGGCGGCCTCCGTTCGGACTCGAGTTTCATTCAAAAACATATCGACCTCATCCTCGCACTGCCCCTTGTGGACATCGAGGCCGTCCGGGCAAAGGGCTACAAAATCGTCGTCGATGCCGTCAATTCGACGGGCGCATTGGCCATCCCGCCGCTTTTGGAGGCGATGGGCTGCCAAGTTATTTTGATAAACGGGGAGATAAACGGCCATTTTGCCCACAATCCGGAGCCGCTCAAAGAGAACCTTTCGCAGCTTTCGCACGAGGTGAAGTTCAACCGCGCCCACCTCGGCATCGCGGTGGACCCGGACGTTGATCGGCTCGTTTTCGTCTGCGAGGACGGCGAGCTTTTTGGCGAGGAATACACCCTTGTCGCCGTTGCCGATTATGTTTTGGGCAAAAATCCGGGCAACACGGTCTCCAATTTGAGCTCGACGCGCGCGCTGCGCGACGTGACCGAAAAATATGGCCACGAACACTTCGCGGCTGCTGTCGGCGAGGTCCATGTCGTTGAAAAAATGAAGGCGGTCGGCGCGGTCATCGGCGGCGAGGGCAACGGCGGCATCATCCTCCCGGAACTCCATTACGGGCGCGATGCGATGGTCGGGATTGCGCTGTTTTTGAGCCATTTGGCCGCCTTCGGCAAGTCCATTTCGATGCTGCGGAGCAAATACCCGGCCTATCAAATGGCCAAAAACAAGATCGAACTTTCTGCAGACCTGCAGCTCGACACCATTTTTGCGCGCTTGCGGGAGAAATATTCAAAGGAAAACATCAACCTCTCGGACGGCCTCAAGATCGACTGGCCCGATTGCTGGGTCCACCTCCGCCCGTCGAACACCGAGCCGATCATCCGCATTTACAGCGAGGCAAAAAGCCAGGTGACCGCCGACGCGCTGGCGAAAAAGATCATTTCGGACATCAACGAGATCAGGTGGGAAAAGGGGGGCGTGGGGTAGTAGCCAAACCTCGTAACTGCTGGCGCGAGGTTTCACCTCGTCTGGTAGCGCGGGATTGCTTTGTCATTCTGAAAGAACCCGTCGAAAGCGGCTTTTGTCGGATAAAAACGGAATTATCTACTAATTGGGAGGCCCATCACGCGAC
>JANOQP010000608.1:0-1930 GCA_031414895.1 Saprospirales bacterium | reverse complement strand
GACAAAAACACGGCCACGCCCAAGCCCGACGCCATCCTTTTGAGGCCCGATTCGACGATGCGCGTCGAGCCGATGAACTGGTGGGTCGGTTTCAAAAACCCGGTCGTCGAACTCCTGATCCATCGAAAAGGCATAGCCGATTACGATATAAAACTCGGAAAATACCCCGGCGTCCGCCTCGTGAACGTCTCGAAAACGGGCAACCCGAACTATCTTTTCGTCGAGATTTCCATTTACGCGACGGCCCAGCCGGGAAATCTGCCCCTTATTTTTGAAAAAAACGGCGAGCAGCTCGTTTTTGAATACCCGATTTTGGCCCGCGAGGGCGGTCAAAAGGGGGCAGGCGTGACCGCGAAGGATTTTGTCTATCTCCTCATGCCTGACCGTTTTGCCAACGGCGACCCGTCGAACGACGAATTTGCTGCGATGCGCGAGCCAAAAGCGCACCGCGACAGCCTTCTCGGCAGGCACGGCGGCGACATAAAGGGCCTTGTCGATCACCTCGATTATTTCAAGGAGCTCGGCGTGACCGCCCTTTGGCTAAACCCCGAACTCGAAAACGACCAAAAAAGCGCGAGCTATCACGGCTATGCGATTACTGACCATTACCACCTCGACCGCCGGATCGGGACGAACGAGCAGTACCGCGATTTTGTTAAAAAATGCCACGAAAGCGGCCTGAAAGTCATCCGCGACGTGGTCATAAACCATTGCGGCAGCGGCCATTGGTGGATGGGCGACCTGCCGACGCAGGATTGGGTGAACCAATGGGACACCTTCACGCGCTCCACTTATCGCGCCCCGACGCTGATCGACCCCTACGTTGCGGAGCGCGACAAAAAGCAGTTTTTGGAAGGTTGGTTCGACAAGGCAATGCCGGATTTGAATCAAAAAAACCCGCTTTTGGCGCGCTATCTTATCCAAAACATGATCTGGTGGATCGAGTACGCGGGCATCGACGGGCTGCGGACAGACACCTATACCTATTCCGACCAGGCGTTTATGTCGCGGTTCAACGAGGCGGTGCGGAAGGAATACCCGGACATCTCGAACGTCGGCGAGGTTTGGGAACACGGGGTCGGCGTTCAGAGCTATTTCGCTGACAATCAACCAGTTAAGAAGGCTAACTTCGATTCGAACCTGCCGGGGATGATCGATTTTCAGCTCAATTTTGCCATCCAAGAGGCACTCAACCGTGAGCAAGGTTGGACGGAAGGGGCATCGCGACTTTATTACGCACTCGCGCAAGACAACCTCTACGAAGACCCGATGCGCAACCTGATTTTTTTGGACAACCACGACATGACCCGCATTTTCGGCGTCGTCGGCGGCAATATGGACAAGTTTAAATCCGGCATCGTTTGGCTGCTGACCGAGCGGGGCGTGCCGCAACTTTATTACGGGACCGAGCTGCTCTTTACTGGCGACGCCAACAAATCCCACGGCCTCATCAGGCAGGAAATGCCGGGCGGGTGGCCGGGCGACAAACGCTCCGTTTTCACCGCCGAGGGGCGGACGGCAGCCGAGAATGAAGCCTTTAATTTTGTGAAAAAAATGGCCGCGCTCCGGCTCGCGACCCCCGTTTTGCAGACCGGGAAATTGATGCAGTTCGTGCCGGACAATTCCGTCTATTCTTATTTTCGGTACGATGAAATGGCCTCGGTGATGGTCGTCCTGAACACCGCGAACAGCGACCGCCGGGTGGATTTGCGCCGATTTGCCGAGCGTTTTGAGGGTTATAAATCGGCCAAAAATGTGCTTACGGACGAGGTTTTGACCGATTTGACGGCCACGGTCACGGTGAAAAAGAACGCGCCGATGGTGCTTTTGCTAAATAGATAAGTGGGTGAAATCGGGTGAAAAAGGTCGAAAACGTCCCGGTTTTCGATAAAATGGGGCATTTTTTCAAAAGTGGGCGTTACCATTGCGC
>JANOQP010000607.1:0-6567 GCA_031414895.1 Saprospirales bacterium | reverse complement strand
CGCGCAATCACCGAGTTTTTGAAGGGGCTTGACCCGCATTCCGTTTATATTTCACGGGATGAAATCGAGGGCGTCCGGGAGGAAATGGAAGGCCAATTTGACGGCATCGGCATCGAATTTTTGATCGTCGATGACACATTGCAGGTCGTCACGCCGCTTGCTGGCGGCCCGTCCGAGGCTGCCGGAATCCTTGCCGGCGACCGCGTCGTGACCATCAACGACTCGCTCGTGGCGGGCATTAAAATCGACAACTCGTTGATTTTCAAGAAGTTGCGCGGCCCAAAAGGCTCGCCCGTCAAGATTGGCATCCGGCGCGGGCGGGAACTCGCGCTTCGTCATTTTGACATAAAACGCGATGCCATCCCGATCCACTCGGTCGATGTAGCCTACCTGATTGACCCGCAGACCATTTATGTGAAGATCAACAAGTTTTCGGCGACGACGACGAAGGAATTTTACGAAAAAACAAAATCGCTCACCGATGGAAAAACCCCGCTCAACCTCGTTCTCGACCTGCGCGGAAATCCAGGTGGGTACCTCGAACAGGCGACCGAGCTGCTCTCCAATTTTTTCCCGGAACAAAAACTCCTCGTCTACACGGAAGGCCGCGTGGACAAGCGCGAGGATTATAAATCGAGCGGGCGGCAGTATTTTTTGCTCAACAATATCGCGGTTTTGATCGATGAAGGTTCGGCCTCGGCAGCAGAAATTGTGGCTGGCGCCATTCAAGACCACGATCGTGGCTGGCTGATTGGCCGCCGAAGTTTTGGCAAAGGGCTTGTGCAAGAGGAATATCCGCTGCGCGACGGCAGCGCAGTCCGGTTGACGGTGGCGCGGTATTTTACGCCGTCGGGCCGCTGCATCCAAAAGGACTATCTCCGCGACCGCGAACATTATAAAGATGACTTCCAAAACCGCATCGAATCGGGCGAACTGACCGACGGCTCGAAGGTCAAAATTGTCGATACGACCATTTATTACACCGCAAAAGGGCGGAAAGTCTATGCGGGCGGCGGCATCATCCCCGATATTTTTGTACCGATCGACACGTCGTTTGCGAACGACTATTATTTCGATGTGCGGTCGGGCGTTTTGGCGCAGTTCGCACAAAAACTCATTGAGAACCAACAAGTTGCGCAAAAAAACAGCCTAGCCGATTTTGTGAAAAACTGGTCAGCCAGCCCCCAAATCTTGGAAGAGCTTGTCAATTATTCCGAAAAAAATGGGGTCAAAAAGAACCCCGCCCAATTTGCCCGCTGCAAAAACGAACTGGCGCAGCAATTGAAGGCGCGACTGGCGAAACTGCTGTTCAAAGAGGAAGGGCTTTTCACCGTTTTGAACGACGACGACCCGGCGGTGGAAAAGGCGGTCTCGCTGCTGAAAAGGGGAGAGCCGGTGGCGGGGAACAAATGATCCGTTGCGCCAGCGAAAACACCTTTGACCAAGTTGCGCGGTAGTCGATCGTGATGGTCGCCGACCCTCGCGAGCGAGTACCGCGCAACTGGAAAACCTTATTAAAAACCAACCGCATGGTCGTCGCCCCGGACATCCGCGCCGCCTTCCAGCCGCCCATCGCCGCGCACCAAAATGCACTCTACGCGGCCCATCGGGCCCCGTTTTTCGATTTTATGGCCCATGCCGCGCAGTGTTTCGCGGACGGTTTCCTCGACCGCGTTTTCCTCGACAAAAATCAGGTCGGGCAGCCATTGGCTGTGAAAACGGGGCGCGGCGACGGCATCTGCGGGGCTTTTTTCCCATTCCCGGACATTCAAAATTGTCTGAAAAACAGAGGTGATGATGGTCGAACCGCCCGGCGTCCCGACGACCATCCACAGTTTTCCGCCGCGCTCGACGATGGCCGGGGTCATCGAGGAGAGCATTCGTTTTCCCGGTTCGATGGCGTTTGCGGCGCCGCCGACGAGGCCGTAAATGTTCGAAACGCCCGGTTTTACCGAAAAATCATCCATTTCATTGTTCAAAATAAAGCCCGCGCCCGCGACGACGGCATGGCTGCCATAACTATCGTTGAGTGTCGTGGTGACTGAAACGGCGGTGCCCTCCGGGTCCACGATGCTGAAATGGGTGGTCTGTTCGTGGTCTTTTTTCGTTGAAAAATTGCCCGCAGCGATGGCCGAGGAGGGCGTTGCTTTTTTCGCCGAAAAATCGGACATCCGGTTTTCGAGGTACTTTTCGTTGAGCAGTTTTTCGGTCGGCACAGCCCAAAAATCGGGGTCGCCGAGGTGCACCGAGCGGTCGGCATATACGCGCCGCTCGGCCTCGACCATCAAATGGACGGTCTCGGCAGACTGGAAGCCCATCTTTTTGAGATCATAGGGTTCGACGAATTTCATCAGCTGCGCTAGTGCGATCCCGCCGCTCGATGGTGGCGGCATGGAGATGATATTGAGGTCTTTGTAATTGAAAATCACTGGATTGCGCCAAATAGCGTGATAATTGGCGAGGTCTTTTTCGGAAATGATGCCGCCCATTTCGCGCATTTCGCGGGCGATGATTTCCGCTGTTTCGCCCGAATAAAACCCGGCCCGGCCACGGTCGCGCACCCGTTCGAGTGTCGCGGCTAGCGCGGATTGCACGAGCAGGTCGCCGGGCAGCCAAGCCGTGTTTTTCACAAAAGGGAGGTCTCGGCCCCGGTTGGCCTCGGCTAATATCGGTTTTATATGGTTCAAATTATCGGCCTCCTGTTGAGTGATCTTGAAGCCGTTTTTTGCCAAAAGCCGCGCCGGTTCGACCAGTTCGCGCCATGCGAGATGCCCGTAGGCGGCATGTTGCTGCACCAAACCGTCGATGGTCCCCGGCACGCCAGCGGCCAAAAAACCGAGCGTGCTCAAATTTTTGATGACCGGCGAATCGCGTTTCGTGCAATCGAGGTACATATTTTTAGAGGCCAGTGCGGGGGCTTTTTCACGAAAATCGAGGGTTGCGGTCTCGCCGTTTTTTCCGCGATAAACAAAAAAACCGCCGCCGCCGATATTGCCCGCCTGCGGATAAACGACGGCCAAAGCGAGGTGAACGGCGACCGAGGCATCGACTGCATTGCCGCCTTTTTGCATGATTTTTAGCCCAATTTCGCTCGCCAACGGGTGCGCCGAAATGACCATCGCGCGGTCTGCCGTGGCCGATTTTTGGAATTGATACGGGTAGCTGGAGTTGTTTTTTGACAAATGGCATTGGCCAAAAAGCAACAGCACGATGGCCGCCAAAGAGATTGTAAAACGTTGATTCATAACGGGTTGTGTTTTAATGCTACTTCTAAAAGTACCGGTTGGTGGTCGCTAAATTGAAAATCGAGGTCGCGCACCTTCACGCTCCGGGCCTTCACATTGGGCGAGACGAGGAAAAAATCGATGATGGTGACGGCCGTTTTCTCCTTAATATATGGTTCGCGGCAATCGCGGTTCGTGGCCGTCGCCGGGTCGTAGATCACCTGCCAATCGTCGGGCAAAAAATCGGCGGGCAGGTTCGAGGGGATGCGCGGATCCGAGCCTTTTGGCGCGAGCGAACTGGGCGCAAAAAAGGGCGGACATTGGTTCCAATCGCCGCCGATGACCACAAAATTCCCTTTTTGAAATTCCGATAAAGCGAGGTCGTGGAGGAAAACGAGCTGTTGTTTTTTGAGCAGGTCGCCGGGGTCGTAGGCGGAATTGTGGATATTGATGATGACCAAATCGAGTCCCCATTTTGTGGGGAAACGCAAAAATTGGAGGCAACGGTCGAGCTGAAAAAGGCGGTTCGGCAATGGGTATTCTCCCGGCAACTGAAAACGGACGGCCTCGCTCGGTGCCCATTTTGTGAAAGCCGCGATGCCCGAACTGACCTTCCCATAAAAATGCCACGGCTCAAAAACCGGGATCGCGACCCGCTCGGCACGATAATTTTCGGCGTAAAATGCAGCACGACCGGGCAACCCGCTGGCCAATTCGTCAAACTCCTGAATATGATGGCTGCGATCGGCCTCGCGGTCGATTTCCTGCAAAAGCCAGCAATCGGCGGGCGTGTTTTTTATGAAATCATGGATGCCTCGCCAGTTTTTTTTGGTCAATTCTTCGGGCGCAAAAACCATGTGGCTGCCCGAAAAGAGCATTTTGCCGTGGTTGTAAAAAAAGTCGGATTCCGCGCCGAGGCCCGCGTATCCGAGGTTCCAGTTTGCAATCGTGATGATGGAATCTTCGATGGTTTTGGGCAGGTTTTTTGCATTTTCGGGCAGGTCGAGGGCGGTTTTTGGTCCGGGCTGCCAGTCGTTTTTCCAACCTTGGAAAAACAATATGCCGAGATAGGCGACCAAAACGAGCGCCGAGAAAAGCAAAAGCAGCAGGCGTTTTTTTAGCATTTTATGGTATTTCAATTTCGGTGAGCTTTCAAACCCTTCGCTGGCGCGAGGCTTCTCTCGCTGGCGCGAGGCTTCGCCTCGTGTCTCATATTCTGTCGGCTGCGCCGACAAATACGGCAGTTTTTTGGCAAAATACAGCCGGTTTTTATGTGAAATTCGAGCCGAACGTGTCGGCGCAGCCGACGGAATATCGGGCACGAGGTAAAACCTCGCGCCAGCTTGGTAAAACCTCGCGCCAGCTTGGTAAAACCTCGCGCCAGCTTGGTTGCAAAATTTCCCGACTTTTTATTGAATAGAAATCCGGCGAATTTCGCAAAAAATTTGTCCCACCTTTGCTTTTTTACTTCCGAAAAAATGGGGCAACCGACCGATATTTTAAAAAACTGCACCCCAGACCGCATCTTCTTGGTCGGTTTCATGGGCAGCGGCAAGACTTTTTACGGGAAAAAGCTCGCTGAAAAACTCGGCTGGGGTTTCGTGGACCTTGATGAAAAAATCGAGCAATCGGCTGGCATGACCATCGCCGAGATTTTCGAAAACGACGGCCATTTTTCCTTCCGCGGCCTCGAACAGGCCGCGCTTCGCGAGACTTTTTATTTTACAAAAACGGTCATCGCGACGGGTGGGGGCGCACCTTGCTATTTTGAGAACATGGCCGAAATGCTCGAAAACGGCCTCATAATTTACCTAAAAACGCCGCCCCGATTGCTTGCCGCGCGGCTTGTGGGGGAGCAAAACAAGCGGCCATTGATTACGAAATTGGCCGAAAACGAGCTTCGGGATTTTATTAAAATGCAACTTACGGTACGGCAGGAAATTTACGGAAAGGCACAAATGGTTATTTCCCAATCGAAGAACGACCTCGCTTTTTTGGACAAAATCATGGAAAACCTTCGCCTTTTCAATGTTTTTTAAGCGTACGGGAAGCCATTTTCGCAGTCACACTATTTTTGAATAGGCCAAAATTGAACAGAAGTTGCGCGTCATTTTCACCCAAAGAAACCCGCCCGCTATCAATTTTGGTGATGAACAAACCCGATTTTCAGGTCGTTGTGCCTTGCAATTTGTTGTTGGAAAAAGAACTGGATGTCTCCCTGCGGGCCTTCCATTGGTTTTTCAAAAGCGTAACGAACCGCCACCAACGGCGGAGCATTTTGGTCGCCGTTGGTGCATCGGAGGTTCAACGCGAAATCGTGGACTATTTTTGGAAAAAAACCGGGTTGCCGCCCGAAAACTTGGCGCTGTCCTCCCATCGAAACGAAATGGTTACTAACGACGACGCCATTTTGGTCATGCCCTCGCAACGGCTCGGCGACAGCGCGCGCGTCGAGGTCATCCATTGGCAATTGCCGACCATTATTTTTGAAAATTGGGAGCGGGCACGGTCTTTCGATGCCGGTTTTTGCATTTTTATCGCGCAAAACATGGAGGACCAGGCCGTCAAGGAGTTCGGCTCGTTCGTCCGGATGCTCTATTTTGACCTTGGCGCGCTTGGAATGTTGCGGATAAAAGCACGGGGCTTGCGCCGGGGCCAGCTTGTTTGATTGCCCGTTTTGAGGTTTTCGAGCATCACCTCGCGGACTTTTTCCTTTAAGATTTCGATGTCGTCGGCCTTTAAATTGACCGTCAAAATTGGGTCGCCCCAAATGACGCGGAGCGTTCCGGGTCGCAAATCCACTGATTTTATGGAGCCGGATATAGCTGAAATATTGACCGTCGTCATCACTGCGATGGGTGCGCCTGTTTGAATGGCGAGGCGGAATGCGCCGTCGTAAAACTTGGCGAGCGGGTCGCCCGTGCGGTTGCGCGAACCCTCCGGGTAGATGAAGACCGACCAGCCGCGGGCCAGTTCTTTTTTGAGGAAAACGACGCTCCGGGCGCGGCTCATGGCCGACGAACGGTTCACGACGAGCGTCATCCGCTTCACGATCCAGCCGAAAATGGGGATTTTTACCAGTTCATGCTTCGCCAAAAAGCGGAACGGCCCCGGCCACGCCAGCCCAGTAACTATGAAATCGAGCGCGGAACTATGGTTGCCGACCAAAATATAGGCCGTGCATGGGTCGAGTTTTTCGCGCCCCTCCACTTTGATTTTTATCAAAACAAGGGCAAAAAAGACGCGCGTGAAAATTTGGTGCAGGTAAAATGTGCAAGGCCAAAGACCTTTTTTTGGGGCAATCATCAGCGTCAGGAACACGAAAAACGCCGTCAGCGTGCTC
>JANOQP010000606.1:0-1592 GCA_031414895.1 Saprospirales bacterium | reverse complement strand
CTTTTGTTTTTGGCGGACCCGTCCGCCGTTAGCTGTCCGCCGTCAAAAAAAATACTTGCCGCCGAAACTGAAATTTAGGAATTGGTGGTCATGCTCCGTCAGCTTGAAATAATCGAGGCCAAAAACCGCATCGAGGTGTTGCGTGGCATGATAGGTCGCGCCTATGCCCGCCGTCCAACCGGGCGAAATATCGAGGTTGTCGGGCTTGTAGATGCCGAGGCCGACCCGCCCAAAAGCATCGAACCCGTTTGACAGGGCAGCAAACCGATAGCCGCCGCGGGCTGTCGCACCCAACACGGCGAGGTCTTTTTCAAAATAATAATAGCCGCCGACAAGTTCCGCCGAAAATCGGTTGTCGCGGCCAAAACGATAGGCAAGGTCGATTTCAAAAGAGCCGCCCTGATTGAAGAGCGAGTCCATATTGCCCGTCGGCGTGGTCGTCCCGATATGTGCGCTGATGCCAAAACCGCCCTTTCCGCTGCCGACGGGGATCACGTCCACGGGGGTTTCTTCGTACAAAAGGTTGACCGTCAAGCGGGCCGGTTTCCCGGTCGCGGCGGCGAGTTTCATCGAATAACTGCCGTCGAGGTTGTCGGTCAGGCCGGAGACGGAGCCGATGGAGGTTTTTGTCGCGATATGGCGCATGTGGCCGGGGCCGAGCAGCTTGCCATATTTGTTTTTTGGCTTGATGACAATTTGGTAATTGCTCAATTTTCCGCCCTCCGAAGTGGCCAAAGGCAAGATCGTGTATTGCAGGTCAATGTCCTCCGGCCGGGCAAAACCGACGAGGACGGATTGGAGTTCCCACCCTTCATAATCACCGCCGCCGGGAATATTGCCGCGATAGCGGACCAAAACACGGTAGGTCCCCGAGACAAGTGCACCGTCAAATTCCGTCCGGTATTTTCCCGTGGCATCGGCGATAAGGGGTTTTTGGTTGGTGTTTTCGGCGATTTTTTTCAAAAAAAGTGAATCACGGAGCAGGGTCTCGATTTTTTTGAGGCCGTCGTCGGTGCCGCTCTCAAAGTTGCCGGGGAATTTCGTGACCGTCGTATTGGCCGCCAGGTCGCCGAGGTCATCGCCCGGGCGGACGAGCCAAGCCTCCGCCGAAACACCCGTCAAAAGGCTTCCGCCAAAATCCACATCGAACGCAACAGGTATTTTTTCGCCCATGAAAACATCCTGCCCTGCGGCAATTTCGAGGCCGTGGTGGAGGTATTTGTCCTCAACGATGGCCGTGATCTCGTAGCGGTTTTCGGGTTGAAAATTGAAGCTGATATTGTCTGTGATGCTGTTTTCGCGAAAGCGGACGGCCCATTTTCCGGCCTGTTCAAAAAAGGTCGTCGGCGTGAGGTTAATCGGGAAATCGATCACGAACCGCGCCGTGTTGCCGTCCATGATCGGTTGAAAATCGGTCAAAACGCCATCTTTCCAGAGCGACGGCCTTGTGAGGAGGAGACCGGGGCGGGCGGTCAGGCGGATATTGAGCTGTTTGACGAATTTATTGACCGTGAAAACCTCGGAGACGGTGGCGGTGTCGGTGATTTTCCCGAAACGGTGGTCGAGGATGCGGGGCGAACAATCGCGCTGTG
>JANOQP010000605.1:0-3517 GCA_031414895.1 Saprospirales bacterium | reverse complement strand
CTCGATTTCGCGTTCGCGATCCACTCGAACATGGGCGCGAAGACCGTCGCGATTCTCGTAAATGGTGAGATTGTCCCGCTCGGCACAAAGCTCAAAACGGGCGACCGCGTCGAAATAAAGACCAGCCCGAACGCCAAACCGAGCGAGGATTGGCTGCGTTTCGTGAAAACGGGAAAGGCAAAAAGCAAGATCCGCTCGTCCCTCAAAGACGACCTCCGAAAAGCTGGCGAGAACGGAAAAGAACTTGTCGAGCGAAAAATGACGCAAATGAAGGCCGATTTCGACCACGGCTCCGACCTTTTGGCCAAAAAGCACGGCTATGCGAGCCGCCTCGAAATGTTCCTCGCGTTGGCAAAAGAGCAGGTGCAGCTCAATAACCTGCTCAAAGGCTTCAAGGTCGAGGCCGGGAAACTGGTCATCGTCGTCGATGAAAAACCCGCCATCCAAACGCCCGCGCCCGAAAAAAAGGCAGGCCCAAAATCCGGCATCGCCCCGCAGATCATCATCAACGGCGACCCGGCGACCTTTTACAATTACCAGCTCGCGGCCTGTTGCAACCCGATAAAAGGCGATTCAATTTTTGCTTTCGTGAGCGGAAATGGCGCAAAGATCCACCGGATCACCTGCCAAAATGCCACCAATTTGATGGCAAACTACGGCTACCGCATCCTGAAAGCGGAATGGGGCGGCCTCACCGGCTCTGATTTTGTGGTCGAACTGTTGGTGCGCGGCATCGACTCCGGCCCCGGCGTGATCGAGCGGCTGGCGCGGCATATTTCGAGCGAACTGGAGCTCAATATGCGCTCGATGTCCATCAAAGGCTACGAAGGTTATTTCGAGGCGCAGATCGGCATCGTCGTCAATTCGACCAACCAGATGAACATGGCCATTTATGCGATAAAAGGGCTGGATGGGATTGCTTCGGTGAAAAGGTTGGAGGAATAATTGGCGCCCTTTCGCCGGCCCTCGACAATCATTCAATCAATCAAACTGCCCGCGCAGCTTTTGTTGATAGATTGGGGCTGTTGTCCCGCCTCATTCACCTAAATGAAAAAATCAATTGGACTTGAACGGAGCGACCATCTGAAATTCCGGGATCGCGACCTCAAACTCGGTGTTGTCGTCGAGGTTCTTGAAAAAATATTTGCCCCACATCCGGCCCATATCTGCCAAAAGATGGCACCACGAGGCATATTGATAAACCTCCCCAGGGGCGAGCACGGGCTGCTCACCGACCACGCCGTCGCCTGTCACCTGCCGGTGGATCCAGGTGGTGTCCACGATGTCCCATTGGCGCCGGAGGAGTTGTACGGTTTGGTCGCCGTGATTTTCGATCGTGATCGCATAAGAGAAAATGTACTTGTTCTCCAAGGGGTTCGAGTAGGCGGTCTGATAGGTCGTCTCGACGGAGACCTTGATGCCACGGGTGAGTTTTACTTTCATGATTGTTTATAAAATTGAGCCTTATCCGTGCATATTTTGCCAACATTGTCGGTTTAAATCGAGCTTGAGTTCGTTTCAGGTCAGATTCTGCAAGCGATTGTTGAGCTCCACAAAATCTTGATGAGCATTAACATCAAATATGAGAGTCGATGAATTGTTTAGGTCGCAAAACCGATTTATATATGCATCAAAACTGAAATTCCACCCCCGAAAATCACGTTCATTCACGATGACTTGGCTAAAAGATTTTTTGAGGTCTTTGCCGTGAAACCAAATATGGTGACCTCCATTTTGCAAGAAATCCCTTTCGTTGAATTGTGTCAAATATCTTTCAAAATCATTCTCAAATCGAACAGCATCTGCTCTATTAGCGTCCTTTTTGAACTGTTGGATATATTGAATTCCGCTTGTGCGGCAAGCCATTTCTGTCAGATCAATGGGTAAGTTGCCATCTTGCCTTTCAGTATTGTTCCTAAATTCTATGCGACCTAATTCTTGCTTTTGATTAGCCAATGCCCACCTCAGGGCTGTGTGAGCCTTGATTCGAGAAGCTGACTCCTTGATTTTTTCATTCAAAAAATCAGTTGAGATCCGCGTCAATTGTTTGTTTTGGTAATTAGGCGTACGCCCAAGCCATTCGAAATAATGAGCCATCAAGACAGGATCCAAAAAATAATTTTCAATAGATGCGCGAAATGTACAGACGATATAGGGTTTTCCATTTTCAATTAATCGAATGCCATCAAGAGGTGGTGAGTAGTCAAAATCCCTATCTCTGAACACAATGCATCCGTTTGGCTCCTGATTCTGATTTTCGATTTTTTTGTAGCCTCGGACGTAATTGGGAATGCCCCTTTTACCGCCAGGCATTTTTACAATGTCGATATCAATACCTTTCCTGAAAAAACGTGAAAGAAAAAGCTCATCAGTTGGCCCTTCGCAAAATAGGGTCTTGCGCGATGTGTTGAGTACGGTGCTCATAGCTTATTTTGAAGGGTCAATCAAGCCGAATGACGTTGGTGTCTGGAAAAAGCGCAGCAATGTGGTCTGAATGAGTCGTGAAAATGAATTGGTTGTCAATTCCCAAGCTTTGAAGGGAGGCAACAAAAGATTGTTGTAAGGGTGGGTGCAGGTGAAGTTCGAGTTCATCAATAAGAATGACCGACTTGTTTATTTTCCAAAAGGCAAAATCCAAAAGGATTGGGAAAATAGCCCGTTCACCGCCGGACATTTCTGAAAGCTCGTAACTTTTATTATGGTGCCTGTCAAAAAAGAAAAAATAAGGCGGCTTGTCAAAGTCAGTTCGGTAATTGGGGTCAGGGCCACGCATTTCTTTGTTTAAAAAAGTCGCTTGATAGCTTCTTTGAATTGTATCAAAAACATCCCTTTGGCCTTGCCGCAATTTTAATCTCCTATTGTGGAATGCGTATAGGTCTGCCATCCTTTGGCGCAGCATTTCTTCTGTAAATTTTTGGCCTGATTCCCCGTTATCCCCCGATAGACTGGTAGAGGTTCTCCGTTCGGGATACCACATGACGGTACCGATTTTGTCAAAATTACCCCAAGCATCTTTGTCTAGTTTTCTGATTTCACTGGCAAAAAAACGCCCCTTGAATTGGTCGTATTGGGCAATATCTGCGACGAATATCTTATCCTTCAGATACTCTAACGATAGCCCAACCTCTGGGGTGTTGCCAACAAGGCCACGACGATTTAATTGACTGTGAAAGTCACGGGTTGCTACGATTTCTTCTTCATCAAACACCATTGTAAGTTTGGCTTCTATGTTCCTACCAGAATTTAATAAATGGTAGTTGTAGCCCGGCCAATCCAATCTCGATGGCTTCTTCAACTTTCCAACCGCAGTTCCAAGGACAGAAGCGATGGCTTGTAAAATGGTCGATTTCCCGCTTCCATTGTTGCCAACGATAATGTTTATGTTGCGAATGAGGCCAGTTTCCTTATCGAAAAAATCAATATTTTGCCTACTCCCATATCTTTTATAATCCTGAAGTGCAAGAGACTTTACTTTCATGGCGCTTTGATAATTTTGGCAAAGTTACTAGGCTACACC
>JANOQP010000604.1:0-2507 GCA_031414895.1 Saprospirales bacterium | reverse complement strand
GTTTTTTGGTCAGGCGGCTGCAACCTTTTTACATAAACGCAGGAAAAAGGCTCGTCAAATCACCCAAGATTTACCTGCGCGACACGGGCATCCTGCACTCGTTGGCCAACGTCGCATTTTACGACGCACTTTTCGGAAACCCGATCATCGGGGCATCTTGGGAAGGCTATGTCATTGAGCAAATTTACCGGTGCACCGAGTTCCGGGCATGGTCTTTCTACTTTTACCGCACCCAGGTTGGCGCAGAAGTGGACCTCGTTTTGGTCAGCCCGTCCGGGAAAATGACCTGTATTGAGATCAAAAACAGCAATGACCCCAAACTCTCAAAGGGTTTTTACCAAAGCGTCATAGATTTGAAGCCGCATTTTCAATACGTTGTCACGCCGTCGAGCGAACGGTTGGTCACCCGAGAAGGCGCAATCGTATGTGGGCTGCCCGAATTTTTGGAATCCGAACTCGCCGCAATCGCTTGACGTATTTTCCTTGGCAACCAACTTCAAGTTTCAACATCAACAGGCGTTCGGGTTGCCGCCAAATTTTCACTGACGCCCTTCGAGGTCCCTCAACTCGTCGATGTCCCATTCGCCGCCCGGAAAATGGGCCACGGCAAGGTCGTTCGGGTTTTCAGCGACCAATTTTTTCGCGCCCATTTCGCCCGTCAAATTCAAAAGTTGGGGAAAATATTTTTTTGAAAAAAGCACCGGAACGCCCGACGTTGGGCCATATCCACTGGCGATGATGCCCACTTTCGAGACTTCTTTTTCGGAGATCAAATTTTGAAAAACAGCCGCAGTGAGCATCGGTTGGTCGCAAACCGAGAGGATAACTGCCTCTAAATCAACCACTTGCAACATCGCCGCCGCCAAACCTGCCCGAACCGAAGAGGCCATGCCCGTGGGCCAATCCGCGTTTTTCACGATTTGGACGGGCAAATTTTCGAGCGTTGGCACGATCAATTTTTCGTTCGCGCCGACGACGATGAACACGTTTTCGGCGGCCAAGAGCGCATTTTCGGCCAGCCGCCGGAGCATCGGTTTTCCGTCGAACAAAAGGAGCTGTTTGGGCTGCCCGAGGCGCGATGAATTGCCAGCGGCGAGGATGATGATGGCTATCATTTTGGATAAAAATTGGATGATGGGGCATTTTCAATTGCCTCCAGCTTTAGCTGGGGGATTTTGGAATGCAAATTTCCGGGGCTTTAGCCAAAAAAATTTGGCTAAAGCCGAGCGCACACTTCCAAACCCACCAGCTAAAGCTGGCGGCAATTGACTTATTGATTGCGCAAAAAGCCGCCGCCCCGCCCCGAAACCACCGCCTGGATTTCCGCAACAATAGCCAGCGCGATACTTTCCGGCGTGCCGCCGCCGAGGTCGAGGCCGATGGGCGAATGGATATTTTTCAAGCTATCTTCCTGAACATCAATGTTTTGCGCGCGCAAATCATCCAACATCCGTTGGAATTTTTTCCGTGGGCCGAGGATGCCGATATAGGTTGTTTTTTGAAAAATCAGCTCGCGCAAAACCGCCAAATCGTAATTGTAATTATGCGTCATCAACAAAAAAAACGTGCTTTCGTCGGCCACGATTTGGGCGAGGGCTGCCGCTGGTCTGGCCACAAAAACACAGCCTGCCGCCGGGAACCGCTCGGCGCGGGCAAGCTGCGGGCGGCCATCGACGACGGTGGTTTCCCAGCCGAGTATTTTTGAAAAATCGACGAGCGGCTGCACATCGTTGCCTGCCCCAAAAATGACGAGCATGGGCGGCGGCGGCAAAAATTCGAGGAAAACGGTGCTGGGTTTTCCGTCAAAATCGAGGTTCAGGAAAGCGGATTTTTTTTCCAAAAAGACATTTTCAACGGCGTTGTTGAGGGGTATATTGAGGGGATGACTTTGAGTCATCCCCTCAATTTGACCCTCAATCAGACCACCTTCAAAACACAAAAACCGTGTCCCCGGCTGGTCGCCCTTTTTGTTTTCAAGCGAAAAAAAAGTGGCCAAGATCGCGCTTTTCCGCTGCCCCAAAATGGTTTTCAAAAAAGAAACCGGGTGCGCAACTGCCTGATTGTCAATGGGTTCAATCAAAATATGGACGATGCCGTTGCAGCCAAGCTGGAGCCCGATCTGGTGGTCGTCGTCGCTCGAATCGTAGGTGACGAGCATCGGTTTTTGGCGGGCAATGACGTGCAGGGCCTTGCGCAGCGCATCGCCTTCGAGGCAACCGCCGGAAATGGCCCCGGTCAGTTGCCCTGTCTCGTCGATCAGCATCCTCGCGCCCTCGCGGCGATAGGCCGAGCCGTCCACTTTGACGACGGTGGCGAGGGCCGTTTTTTTGCCCTCGGCGGTTGCGCGGTCGAACGCGGCGGCGATTTCGCGAAGCTCCTTCATTTAAATATTGGGCGATTTTTGGCAAATAAAACTTATTTCGCAACTGGTTAGCGAGCAACACGGATTGGACGGATTGGTCACAGATTTACACGGATTTTTTTGTTTGACAATCCGAAAAATCAAA
>JANOQP010000603.1:0-4217 GCA_031414895.1 Saprospirales bacterium | reverse complement strand
GTCTCATTTATGTCCGGCACAGACAATTGCCAAATGGGCAAAATCTCCAACAGGTTGCCGATATAGCCGTACTTGATGGCATACCATTTTGCATAGGCGATCCACAGGCAATTTAAACCGATTGTTATAAAAGCCGTCAGAAAAATCAACCGGTTTTTCAGTTTGTCAAACCTGATCTTGGTCAATCCAAAAAGGCTGAAATGTTCAAAGCCGCAAATGGCCAACATAATTGCATAATTAAAGACCTCAACAGGTTTTAAAAGCGCAGCGAACATGGCCGCAACAGAGCAAAAAACAAAATCGCGCAGACTGCGGTTTTTAATAAAACAATAGAAAAAGTACCAAGAAACAAAGGTCAAACCGAGCGCGGGGACATTGGGCAAAAAATTAAGCGCGTAATAGCTCAATAGTGGCGAGGCCATCAAAAACAGGGGGGTCAAATAAGCCCAGTTTTTATCCATAAAAATAAGCCGCCCCAATTTTAAAATACAGAAAAGCCCGGCCACAAAAAAGCCAAAGGTCAAAAGCCGCAAAATCCACTCGTGAAAACCGAAAACCTTGTAAAACTGTGCCGCAACATAATAGATGATGGGGAATTCGCTGATGGCCCGGCCACCTTCGCCCAAGAGCGTCATTGTTTCGGGGAACAAAAAAGGCGCACCGTTTTGGTAATAGTTTAGGGCCTGTGCCGCGCTATCGCATTGCCGCCATTGGTGCACCGAAGTTGGGCGGAGGAACATGATTTTGTGGAAACCAAACAAGAGGAACAGCCCGGCGACCGTTGCGAAAAACATCAATTTATGCCGCATTCTTCGTCGTTTTTGGCCCAAAATTATGATTTTTTGAATCTCGGCGGCGCATCGGCTTCGTATCGGCTTTTAATTTTACATTTGCCCGAAGTCCGGTTTGGACGGCTATTTTTTCAATTTAAACATCCATTTTTCCATGTCTTTTGAAATAGAGGGGACCCTCCACAAAATCTTTGAATCGGAAAACAAGTCCGGCAAGTTCGTCTCCCGCGAGTTCGTCATCCAGATTGCGAGCGGCAATTATCCAGAATATCCAAAATTTCAGCTCGTGCAAGATCGCGTGAGCCTGATCGACCAGTTTGCCGAGGGCGAAAACATCAAGGTCTATTTCGACCTGCGCGGCCGCGAATGGCAGGGCAAATATTTTGGCAACCTCAATTGCTGGCGCATCGAAAAGGCGGGCGGGGAACAACAACCCGTCGCTGCCCGTGCCGCGAGTGCACCACCGCCACCGCCACCTTCGAGCCTGCCGCCCGAACCACCAAAATATGACACCTCGGCGAACGACGATCTGCCATTTTGATAACGGCCAACGGCTGACGACGGACGGCTGACGACGGACGGCCAACGGATAACGGCAAACCGTCAGCCGTCAGCCGTTCGCCGTCAGCCGTCCACAGTTCCCGCCTATGTTTTTGATTAAAAATTATGGCTTTTTGCTCGTTTTCGGGCTTTTGGTGGCCCAAGTTTCGGTCGCCCAAAACCTCCTCGACCGCCCCGTAAATTTCGAGTGCACCGATTTGACAGTCCCTGCTGCGCTCGACGAGCTGGCCCGGCAGACGGGCATCGGAGTGGCCTATTCGCCCGGTTTTTTTGAAAAAAAACAGGCCGACGTTTCCCTTTTTTTTAAAGATGAAAAGCTCTCCGGGGTGCTCGAAGCGATGCTTTACGGCACCGGGACGGGCTTCAAAGTGGTCGGCGGGCAGGTCGTGCTTTTCCAAAAAAACAGGCCCATCCCGACCAATTTCACCATCAGCGGCTATGTCATGGACGCGGAATCGGGCGAGCGGCTGATCGGCGCGAGCATCATCGACATTGACCGCCGCATCGGGGTCATCACCAACGAATTTGGGTTTTTCAGCCTGATGGTGCCCGTCGGCAGGGCGCGGCTGCGGTTCACCTACCTCGGTTTTTCGGAGGAGGCGCGGGAACTGGACATGGTCAAATCGCAGCGCATCCGCGTCGGGCTGCGACCGGGCGGCGAGCTGCCGCAGATCACGGTTTTTTCCAGAACTGACAGCTTTTCGGTCGGACAACTCCCATCTAATCTCAATCCGGAGCTGCCCCTGAACGCCGCCCAAAACCTCCCAAACCTCGGCGGCGAGGCCGATTTGGGGCGGCTGGCGATGCTCTTGCCGGGCGTTTCGACGGGCGCGGACGGGCTTGGCGGCATCCATGTCCGGGGCGGTGATGCCGACCATACGCTCGTGCTTTTCGACGATGTTCCGGTCTATTATGGTACGCACGCTCTCGGGATGTTCACGGTTTTCAATCCCGACGTGGTGCTGTCGGCGCGACTTTGGAAGGGCGAGGTTCCGGCGCGTTTTGGCGGTCGGGTCGGGTCGGTTTTGGATGTTCGCACGAAGGACGGCAACCTCAACCACCCCGAAACCGAGCTGAACATGGGCCTTTTGAGTACCCGTCTTTCGCTCCAAACGCCCATCATCAAACAGAAAATGAGCGTCCTTTTGACCGGGCGGCACTCCAATTTTGCGCCAGCGATGCGCTATTTTTCAAAAAAGAAAAAGCGCGAAAAAGGGCATACAGGCGAAACCGTCTATCGGTTTTATGATTTTAATGCCAAACTGAATTGGGAAATAAATCCGTCGAACAGGTTTTACGTCAGTTATTATCAGGGCCAGGACGACCTCACGGATGACGAAAAAGAAGAGTTTGTTTTGAGCGGCAACAAGCCTGCGCAGACCATTCGCGAGCTCACTTATTCGTGGCAAAACCGGTTTCTTGCCTTTCGCTGGAACCACCTTTGGGGCGACCGCCTTTTTTCAAATGCGACGCTCACTAAAAGCCGTTTTCGGTACAAAAACCATTATTATTTCAGACAGGAAGTGCAGCCCGCGCCGGATTCGAGCCTGCTCTTGGTCTATCAGGAGCTCGAATATTTGAGCAGCGTCGAGGATGTTTCGGGGCGGTTCGACCTCGATTTTTTCCCCAGCCCGCGGCACCATTGGAAGTTCGGGGCGATGGTCTCGCAGCGCGATTTCGTGCCGGGCTTCGGCGAACGGCGGGAGGTCGAACTTTTGGACACGGCCTTGCAGGTTTTTTTGTTGCGGCCTGACGCGGTCGGCGGTTTTGAGGGCGCTGTTTATGTGGAGAATATGTGGCAGCCAAGCCCGCGATTTTCGTTGAAATCGGGGGTTCGCGGCTCGTTTTTTCGCACCAAAAAGTGTTTTTACCCAAATATCGAGCCGCGCGCATCGGCCAGTTTTCGACCCTGGCCGGGCTTTTTGATGAAGGGCAGTTTCGCTTTTTCGACCCAATATTTGCACGTTTTGCGCGGTTGGGACATCGGCACGCCCGCTGATTTATGGGTTCCGGCGACAAAAAAACTGGGGCCGCAACATGGTTTTCAGGCTGAAATCGGACTGGAAAAATCGTTCTCGCGGCGGCTTTCGACCAGTTTGACTGGTTTTATAAACCGCACAAAAGGGCTTCAGGAATGGAAAAGCTCGGTGCTGATCTTGGGCGACCGCGACGCGCTCTTGGGCAACAATTTGGAGGGAAAAACGAGCCGGGGCCGCGGCCAATCGCGCGGCATCGAGGCATTGGTGAGCGGCTCGACGGAGGGCTTTTCGGGCTGGGCGAGCTATACTTTTTCCAACGCCGAGCGGCAGTTCGATTCGCTCAATTTGGGGAAAACCTTTCCGTTCAGATATGACCGGAGGCACCAAATTTCGGTCGTTTTTGCGCAAAAACTCAACCATTTTGCCGATTTTACGGTCGCTTTGACCTTTGCGACGGGCGATGCCATCACCAACGACACCTCCGAAATCGTGCTCGGCCAACCCAGTTTTTTGGACCTAAACATCGCCTACAAAATCCAAGTGGAGAGCCTCAACAACCAGCGGCTGCCCAATTATCGCCGGCTCGACGCGGGGCTGAACATCGAGCTGCCGGGGCGCGGGCGGCGGCAAAACCGGCTCTCGTTCGGCGTTTATAATGTGCTCAACAACCTCAACGCGCGGTATGCCTATCGGCAGCCGTCGGGCAAGCGGAAAATCCTTCCCGGGCTTGGGCCGGTGCCGTATTTGAATTTTTCCACAAAATTTTAGGGGAAATAGATGGTGATTTATATTACCTTCGCGGCAGAAATCCTACTCATCGAGAAGGGAACCCGAACGGTTCCCTTTTTTATTTGCCAAAAAACGGGGTTGCCGCAAAGACGCGGAG
>JANOQP010000602.1:0-1982 GCA_031414895.1 Saprospirales bacterium | reverse complement strand
TTCGCCGGTGCGCGCGGTCACGTTCCAATCAATCGCCCGCACGTCGTCGCCAAATTGATAGCTGCGCACCTCGCTGAACGACATCCCGCGGCCCTTGAAAGCCGAGTGGTATTCGCCCGAAAAAAGATGGCGGGTGAGGCCGCGCGTCTTGATCTCGATCTTTCGGACTTTTTTGAGCAGGTCGGAAGTTTCCAATTTTTAAGGCAAAAGTTAAAAGGGAAAGGGCAAAAGTGCGGGACGGGGCAAATTGATGAAACCCGGCAACGAAATTAGGAACGACATATCAAAAACGGCCAATTCCTTGTTTCCAAAAACAAAAAATCCCCGACCTTTTCAGGCCGAGGAACTGTCTTCTGTGGTGATCTCGCTGGGATTCGAACCCAGGACCCCTTGATTAAAAGTCAAGTGCTCTACCGGCTGAGCTACGAGATCAACGCTTCTTTTGAAAGCGGGGCAAAAGTACAACCTCGTTTTGTTCCACCAAACAATCATCCGTTTTTTTGTTAAAAATTGCTGGCCAACAAAATGATATATCTTTACGGCTCAATTTTTTACACCTTATATATATGGAGACAATCCGCCAAAAACAGGTCGGGGAACTGATACGCCGCCATTTCGGGATGGTTTTGATGCAAGAAGGCCAGCTGATTTATGGCCGCGAACCGCTCGTCACGCTCTCAAATGTCTTGATGACCCCCGACTTGCTCATCGCAAAACTCTACATTTCGGTTTGGAGGATGGACGACAAACAAAGCATCCTTTTGCTTTTGGAGGAACAAAACGCCCGGTTACGGCAAGCTTTGCTCGCCAAAATTGGCAAACAAATGCGCCGGATGCCCGAACTGCAATTTTTCCTCGACGACACAATCGATGAAATGTACCGCGTCGAGGAATTGTTGAACAAACTGGATAAAAGCGCCTGAACTATGATTTTTTTGATTGGCTTGATTTCGATGATTTAAGCTCAACGATCAATAAAACCATAGTTCAGCAATCACCAATTCCTCATGAAGATCGGCCTTTTTTTCGGCTCTTTCAACCCAATCCACGTCGGCCATTTGGTCATCGCCGAGTTCATGGCGACGCAGACCGACCTCGACCGCGTTTGGCTCGTCGTGTCGCCGCAAAACCCGTTGAAGCCCAAAAAAACGCTCGCCCGCGACCATGACCGATTGCATTGGGTGAAGTTGGCCATCGAGGGAAACCGAAAATTGCGTGCTTCCGATGTCGAATTTTCGATGCCAAAACCGTCATTTACGGTAGATACGCTTGCTTTTTTAAAGGAAAAACACCCAGCAAACGACTTTGCGCTCATCATGGGCGGCGATAGTTTGGCCTCGCTGCACCTTTGGAAAAACCACGAAACCATCCTCGCAGGCCACGAAATCTATATTTACAAACGCCCAAAGATCGACCTCGGTGGCCTCGCCACGAACCCCAAAGTGCTCCTTTTCGATGCGCCGATGATGGATATTTCGGCAACGTTCATCCGCGAAAACATATCCGCCGGCAAATCCTGCCGCTATCTTTTGCCCGAATCCATCCGCGAGGAGGTCGAGGCTTCCAGTTTTTACAAGAAAAAATAGCCTCCGCTTTGTTCAAAAAAGCGGCTTCACGACCGCCGTGTCGATGGGCGGGATGGCCTCCGGTTTGCCCGGTTTGATCGGCCTGATGTTTCCGAGCGAATCTTGGAGCTTTGTCCGCGCCTCGTCGAGGAGCAGCGAATCCACCATTTTTGACGCATCGTCGAGCAGTTTTTGTTCATGCTCGGCAATTTGCCCGGCGCGGTATTTCGCCACTCGGTCGGTCACTTGGGCGTTGATGATATCCGATTTGTCGGTTTGGCAGGCGGCAAAAAACAGCGTCAAAAAACAGGCGGCTGCTGCCCGGTTTCCTTTTTTTGAAAAAAATACTTTTTGAAAAAATCTTTTCAACACGTTGATGTCCAATTGTTTGTGATGAAATTGAGGCGATGACTTGAA
>JANOQP010000601.1:0-4387 GCA_031414895.1 Saprospirales bacterium | reverse complement strand
GTGCCGTTTGTGCGGCTTTTGCAGCAATATGGGCTGGAAAAATTTCATTTTTCGTTGAAAAAGCTCGGTTTTACCACCATTTCAAAGCCGCCCGACCATTATGGATTGTCGCTGATTTTGGGCGGCGCGGAGGCCAATTTGCTCGATGTCACCGGCGCGTATGCCTCGATGGGCCGCACCCTTTTGACCTTCACCGAGCGTGACAGTCGTTATAATAGGGACGATTTTCGTGTACCCAGTTTCCTTTTTTCTGAAAATACACCTGTTCAAAACCCCAAAAATCTGCTCCAAGAACCGCCCGTTTTGAGTGCTGGGGCCGTTTGGTTCGCGTTCGAGGCGATGCTAGAAGTTGAGCGGCCAAACGCGCTCGGCGAATGGGAACTCTTTTCAGCCAGCAGAAAAATCGCATGGAAAACCGGGACATCCATCGGTTTTCGGGATGCTTGGGCCGTCGGGGTCACGCCCGATTTTGCGGTCGGCGTTTGGGTGGGCAACGCGGATGGCGAAGGTCGCCCCGGATTGGTTGGGGTTGAAAAGGCAGCGCCGGTTTTGTTCGAGGTGTTTGAAAATTTGCCGAACAGAAGCAAATGGTTCAGCCCGCCTTTCGACGATTTGGTCCGCATCCCGGTTTGCCGCGCGTCCGGTTTTCGGGCGATGGAACTTTGCGCAGCCGATTCGGTCTGGGTGCCGCGAACTGGCTTGAACGCGCCCGCCTGTCGTTTTCACCAAATTTTGCACCTCGACGCGACCGAAAAATGGCAGGTCACAGCAGCATGTGAGCCGCCCTCGGCCATGCACCATATGCCGTGGTTCGTCATTCCGCCCGTCGCAGAGCATTATTTTCGGACAAAAAACCCATCGTATTTGCCGCCGCCGCCCCTGCGTTCGGATTGCCAAAGTAGCTTTCAATCTGCCAAAAACAGTCCGATGCAATTGATTTACCCAAAAAACCCGACCAAAATCTTTGTCCCGATCGAACTTTACGGACAGCCCGGGCGGACCGTTTTTCAGGTCGCACACCGCGAAAAATCGGTCAAAATTTTTTGGCACATCGACGATAAGTTCATAGGGACAACGACCGATTTTCACCAGTTTTCGCTCGCGCCCGCGCCCGGTTCGCACCGTTTGACGCTTGTTGATGAAGCTGGAAACCGGCTCGAAATGCCGTTCGAGATTATTGGGAAATGAAATATTTTGCTCAAATGAGGCGATGACTTCAAGTCATCGCCTCATTATTCACCAAAAAAACACTGCTTATTTTCGCATGAAAAACATCCTTTTCGATTTCGGGAACGTCCTTTTCGACATTGATCTGCCGCGCATCGACCATGAATTCCGTCAGCTTTTTGGCGAAAAGCATGAGCAAGTTTATCGATCCCTGTTAGCCGAAAAATTCTTCGAAACTTGGGAGGTCGGCGGCCTGACGGAGCCGGAATTTTTGGAGACCATCGCCCGAAAAGCCGACCCGCCCCGCGACCCGGAAACCGTCCGAGAGGCTTGGAACTCGATTTTTATGGAGATGCCCGCCCACCGTTTCAAGATGCTTGCCAAGCTGCGCGAAAAATATTCGGTTTTCATGCTCTCGAACATCAACCCGACCCACGCCGATTTTATTGACGCGTACATCCTCCGCGAGCATGGCCATGCGGATTGGCAGCGGCAATTTTTCGACGCCGTTTATTATTCGCACCTCATCCGGCTGCGCAAACCGACCCGCGAATCGTTCGAATACGTTCTCTCTGACGCGGAAATCCGGCCAGAGGAAACGCTTTTCATTGACGACCTGCCCGAAAATATCGAGACCGCCCGGCAGCTTGGCTTTCAGACAATGCTCCACCCAGTCCGGTCGGAAATCGCGGATGCTTTGAAGTTTTTGATGTGATTTTTTTGAAAAAAATCAGAACGGGAGGTCGCCCTCGACGGGTGCCGGTGGATTGTCGCCCGAATCACCACCGACGGCCACAGCTGCGCCGCTGCCTTGCCCATTTCCCGATTGTCGGTAATTGACCGGCTCGTTTTCAGCACCTGGGACGGGTGTTGGCGAGAAACTGCCGCCTTCCCGCTTTTCAAGAGGCCGAACGACGTTGGCGACAATGTCCGTGATGTACCGCTCGACGCCGTTGGCATCGGTGTACTTTCGGTGGGTGATTTTCCCCTCGACGTACATAAGGTTGCCTTTTTTGAAATATTTCTCTGCCCGCTCGGCAAGTTCGCGCCAAACGACAATGTTGTGCCACTCTGTGAGGTTTTGCCAGTTCCCTTCTTTGTCTTTATAGGATTCATTGGTGGCGAGCGAAAATTGCGCGACAATCGCCCCGCTATCGAGACGGCGCACTTCTGGGTCTTTGCCCAAATTGCCGATGAGGGTGACTCGATTTACCATGATGTTTTGCTTTAAAAGATGAAATATTTTGTGTTCTCTCACCTCGTTGTTTTTCAACGAAGGCTCAAATGTAATTGCTTTATCTGATAAGTACAAATCAATTATCCGGGGAAA
Source organism: Saprospirales bacterium (assembly GCA_031414895.1). Taxonomy (GTDB): domain Bacteria; phylum Bacteroidota; class Bacteroidia; order Chitinophagales; family Saprospiraceae; genus JANOQP01. The sequence continues at coordinate 1,890 of JANOQP010000601.1, read as the reverse complement.
AGTCATTTTTATTAAATCAATTTGTTTTATTTCTATATTTCCAATTTCCTGAAAAACGCCCTCGTCGATTTCGATTTCACAAAAAACGGCCATGATTTTTTGGTGCGTCAAAAGCTGTTTGAACGGGTTTGAAATTTGCGCGAGCGTCATTTTTCCCGAATAAAAATGTGCCCCGGCCATCGCCAAAAGTTGCTCCGGGGTGGTTTCAAGACTGCTTTTTTCGGCCATTGGGAACTCGTGGAGGCCCTGCCAAATGTCCTTTTCCGACCGCTGTTTCACCCATCTTTTTTCCCCTTTTTTGAAAATAAAATAATGGAAGAAGCGGTCCCGCTTGGCTGCCTTCGGCGATTTGACGGGCAGTTCGACGACCCTATTTTCCAAAAATGCACGACAAAAACCGTTCATCGGACAGCTCGAACAAGCTGGTTTTGCGGGCGAGCAAACCGTCGCTCCAAAATCCATGATGGCCTGGTTGAAGGGTCCCGGGCGGTTTTTGTCGAGCAGTTCTTCCGCTTTTTTTGTAAAAACTTGCCGTCCATCGGTCGAGCCTATCGGCGTTTCGATGCCAAAAACACGCGACAAAACCCGGAAAACATTGCCGTCCAAAACCGCATGTGGCAGGTCAAAAGCGAACGACGCAATCGCCGCAGCCGTGTACGGCCCTATGCCCGGCAGCTTCAATATCTCGTCGTAACTCGTTGGGAATGAACCGTTTAGCTTGCCGACAATCACTTTTGCGGCCTTGTGCACATTGCGGGCGCGGGTATAATATCCAAGTCCCTCCCAAAGTTTGAAGACCTCGTTTTCGGTCGCGCCGGCCAGTTTTTCGACCGTCGGGAAGGCAGCTGTGAACCGCATATAATAAGGAGTGCCCTGTTCGACGCGGGTCTGTTGCAAAATGATCTCGGAGAGCCAGATTTTGTACGGGTCGCGCTCGTTTTTCCACGGCATTGGGCGGGCGGCGGGATCGTGCCAAGCGAGGAGCGTTTTTGTGAAACCGCTCATTCTTTTTCCTTTGAATCCATCCAGATCGTCACCGGGCCGTCGTTCACGAGCGACACTTTCATGTCCGCGCCGAACTCGCCGGAGCGGACGGTCAGGCCCGGTTCTGCGGCCATTTTTTCCAAAAAAAGTTCGTAGAGCGGCACGGCCTGTTCCGGGCGGGCGGCGCGGATGAACGACGGGCGGTTGCCCTTTTTCGTGCTGGCGTGGAGTGTGAACTGGCTGACGACCAAGATTTCGCCCCCGATTTCGGCGATGGAAAGGTTCATTTTGCCCTCGCTATCGGGGAAAATCCGCATCAAGGCGGTCTTTTTTACCAAAAAATCGATGTCCTCTTCCGAATCCGCCGCTTCGATGCCGAGCAAAATCAGGAGTCCGGGGCCGATTTCAGCGTGGGTTTTTTCGGCGATTTTTACGGAGGCGGAGGAGACTCTTTGGAGGAGGGTTCGCATTATATTTTTCGTGAATTTTATGCTTTTTCCGCTGGTGCGACCTCTTGCTCCGCATATTGAACACAAACAAAGCAGTGACCCAAAGTCAACGTGAAACATTCATTTCTAGCGGCTTTATTTGCCTATTGAAGGCCTTTTTCGGCGGGATATTAGATGGGGCTACGATTGGCTCTCGAATTGAGACCCTGTAGAAAACCTGAAAATCAATTGTTTTTTACGCCCATAATTGACTCAAGACCTCGAATTTTTTCCCTCAAATCCCGGATTTCCGCTTTAAGTTCCGCTTTTTCGACCTTCCATTCTTCTTTTTCCACTTCAAGATGACGGACAAGGTTTTTGTGCGGAGAGACCACTTCGTTTATCATCGTCAAAATTTCGTCCATGTTGTTGGCATGGACGTGCTGGCCGGCATTACCGCCACTTTGGTCGTGGATGT
>JANOQP010000600.1:0-11968 GCA_031414895.1 Saprospirales bacterium | reverse complement strand
ATGATGCCGGGGCCGCCGCCTGTGATAATTCCGAAACCTTCTTGGGCGAGTTTGTGCCCAATCTCGACGGCGAGTTGATAAAATTTCGTGCCGGGCTTCGTCCGGGCAGAGCCAAAGATGGAGATGCACGGGCCGATATTGTTGAGCCGCTCAAACCCGTCCACAAACTCGGACATTATGCGGAACATCGTCCACGAATTTTGCCCGCGGTCTTTCGACCACTTTTTTCTTTTTGAGGCCGGGATCGCCGGGCCGTTCTCTTTTGCCATTTTTTTGAATTGTTTGACGGTGGACGGCAGACGGTTGACGGGACGATTGCTACCGTCCGCCGTCCGCCGTTTATTCGACAAAAAAGCCCGTCGCGGTGTGCAACGGGCTTCGATTATTTTTCGGCTCAAAAATGGTTTTAATTTTCAAATAAACCTAATTAAGCATACTGGTCCTCGCGGTTCCAATAGACATGGCGCATGATATCGTCCTCCGTCACCTCGCTGTCGCAGAAAATATGCAGCCGTTCTACCACATTCGATAGCTCTCGGATATTGCCAGTCCAGTCATATTCTTGGAGCGAGCGCATGGCCTCTTTGGTGAATTTTTTTGGCGGGTGTCCCGAATCGGAGGCGACACTTTTGTTGAAATGCTCGACCAAGATCGGGATGTCGTCGCGCCGGTCGTTCAATGCCGGGACGCGGATCTGGACGACCGCGAGACGGTGGAAAAGGTCCTCACGGAAACGGCCCTCGTTGATTTCCTTTCGCAAATCCTTGTTCGTCGCGGCGATGACGCGCACGTCCACTTTGATTTCTTTTTCGCCGCCGACGCGGTTGATCTTGCTGTCCTGTAGGGCACGGAGGACTTTCGCTTGCGCGGAATGGCTCATGTCGCCAATTTCGTCGAGGAAGATCGTGCCGCCGTTCGCTTGCTCGAATTTTCCCGCATGGTCTTTATAAGCACCTGTAAATGAGCCTTTTACATGCCCAAAAAGTTCGCTTTCAATCAAATCGGACGGGATTGCCGCGCAGTTCACCTCGATCAACTGGTGGTCGGCGCGTTTGCTTTTTGCATGGATCCAGCGTGCGACAAGCTCCTTGCCCGTCCCGTTTTGGCCCAAAACAAGCACCCTCGATTCGGTCGGCGCAACCTTGTTGATCATCTCCTTGACATCCATGATCGGCTTTGAATTGCCGACAATTTCTTGCCGCTTGCCCTTCAAAACTTTGTTCGTTAAGGTTTTGGTGGTTGCCGTCAGTTCGCTTTTATCGAGCGCGTTGCGGACGGTGATCAAGATCCGGTTCATGTCCGGCGGCTTTTGGATGAAATCGAACGCGCCCTTTCGCACCGCTTCGACGGCGATATCGATGGTTGCATGGCCAGAGATCATGACGACCGGTATTTCAGGGGCCATGATCTGGAGGCGTTCCAGGGCCTCCATGCCGTCCATTTTGGGCATTTTTATGTCCAAAATGATGACGTCGAATTTTTCGCGCTGTTGGATGCGCGTCACGCACTCCAAGCCGTCGCAGGCCTCTTCAATCGTGTACTTTTCAAATTCGAGGATCTCGCGGAGGATGCGGCGGATGGAAGGTTCATCATCTACAATCAGGATTTTTGCCATAGGATGGGACTAATCTGTTAGTGTGTTGGAAAAGGATCAAAACGGGTCGGCGATTGCCATATTACAAATATTTCGCAAATTTTACGCCAAAACAATCAATTCGTTGCGCAGTTTTCGACGCAAATTTGGCAACTTTTTTCCACATAATTTTCCGGTGATATGTGGACAACATTTGCCGCGCCGTTTTCTAATGATCTCAAACCAGATACTTGGCGCCGCTTGCCATTTCATAAATGCCCAAATCGCTGCCGGGTGCGGGCGCCTTCTTTGCACAAGTTTCTCATAGTATGTTTGTTTTGTTGAACCGATGCTTCGCTCCCTCTTGAAGTATCGGTTCTTTTTTTTTGCAAACATATTAAAAGTGGGTTTTATAGGTTTGGTCGGGCAAAAGACCTGTTTTTTGGAAAAATTTTCTAATCAGGGCCGTCGGTCAAACCGAATGCCCGCCAAAAAATACCGCTTGCCCCTAATTTTTCACCGTTCCGTAAATGACGTTTCGAGCAATTTTAGCGCACATATCTTCGTGACAAGTTTTCTCATAGTATGTTTTGATTTTCCTGCCGACGCCCTTCTGTTGGCAGGAATTTTTTTTGCCCGGATTGGGCGAAAATAAAAATGACCCGGCTGCAATTTGTGTGGCCGGGTCATTTTTTTTCGGAAAAAATTCAAGCGAACTTGAAGAATTCCTCGTCGCTGTTGATAATTGAAAAGAAAGTCATGGATAAAGAATTTTTGTTATTTTAGGTAGCCCAAATATGATGCCAAAAATTTATGCGTCGCTGATTTTTTTGATTTTTCAACCTGTTCGCTTTCAACGCATAACGCATTTTATTTTTTGTCAACTAAAATAAATTTTTGACCGCTCGTTAAATCATTCGTTCCGTTCCTTTTTTATTCAATTCCGTTCCCTAAATCTGCGAACACCCATTATTTATTATTAAAATATCTTCGCCCAACGTAGTTTTCTCATAGTATGTTTAGTCTGACTCCCGCGCCCATTCAGCCTCCCGGTGCGGGAGTTTTTTTTTGAGAAAAACCGGCCCCGCCTCCCCCTTGATTTTCCCGGCAAGTGTTGATTGCGAAATTTTCGCGCCCGTTTGTTTTGAAACTAACAGAACAAGCTACCTTAACCGCCTGAAAATCAATGATTTACAAGATGAAAATTCGGCTGTTTTTCCTTCTATTTATGGGTATGGCCCAATCCGGTTTCGGGCAATCTGCCCCAGAAATGGGCTGTTTTGAGCATTTCAGGCAAGCGGGCGAGGCCGCCGCCAATCGCCGCCGCCCAAATTTTGAGCTGGCGAGGAAGAAATTTTCCGCGGCAAAGGAATGCCCCGAAGCGACGGGCGAGCAACGCCGCCAAATGGACGAGCGGATGCGCGATGTTGAGGCACGAAACCTGAACGCGCTCGAAAATCAAATCGACAAGGCCGAGGCCAGCCAGGCACTCGCAGAGGCCCGCGCAATCGAGGCCGACAGCCTCCGAAACGATGCCAAAAAAGCCCTCGACGAGACCGAAAAGGCATTGAAAGAGGCTGAAAAACGCCGCCTCGAATCCGATGCCGCCACCCGCCACGCGAACGCGAACGACCTCGCTTTTCGCGCCCAGACCGCCCTCCGCGACGGCGACCGGACGACCGCTTTTCGCCTCGCCGAGTTCGCCTGGAAATTTGTCGAGCATGGAAACTTGCGCGCCCGACAAGCGATCTCGGATGTATTTTACCAAAATGACCGTACTTCCGACAAATGCCCGCTCCCGTGGCGGACGCACAATTTCAATTTTGATGAAGAAGATACCGCCGATAAGGTCCAGTTTTCGGCGGACGGAAAATTGCTGGCCGTTTCGACCTTGATGGGCGGGGTCTATATTTGGGAGCTTGCGACCGGGCGCGAGGTTTTTTTTCTGCCCACGCAATCCGTTTTTGGGAAGGCCGCTTTTTCGGCGGATTGCCGCCACGTCGCGGTCGCCCGGCAGAACGATGAGGTCACGGTGTTCAATGTGCCAGACGGTTCGCCGCCGCTGAAAATCCCGCTCGTCGGCAGTTTGACCTTGCTCAACCTCCTTTTTTCGCCAAACAATGAACAGATTTCTGCCGTGACCGACGGCGGCGAGTTGCTCGTTTTCAACGCAAAAACGGGCGCGGCCATCTCAAGACCGGGCAACGGGAACGAGCATTTGCTTTCCACAATGTTGTCGAACGACCAAAAAACGATGCTTTTCATCAGCGATGATGCACGGATCGAGGTCCACAACGTCGAGCGCGGCGAACGGCAGGCGGCATTTGCGCTGAGCAACCAATTTCCGCTCGCGGTCGCTTTTTCATTGGACGATAAAATGGTCGCCGTTTCCTGTGCCGACCGTTCGATGGGCATTTGGCGGGTCGCCGACGGGGTAAAACTGCTCGGTTTTGCGCCGCAAACCTTGGCCGCGACCAGCCTTTATTTTTCAAACGACGGCAAAATGCTGACCGCCACCTATGCCAACAACGATGCGAAAAACTGGGACGTGGCCACCGGCATGGAGCTGAAAATCGACCAGGAAAACATTGGGGACACCTATTACAACCTCAAAGTTTCGCCCGACGGAAAATACAATGCCGTCCACAGCTACGACCGCGGATTGGAGGTTTTTGACAACATCAACGGTAAGCGGCTCCATGCCCGGCCCGTTTCCGAAGAAATGGTTGAATATGCTTTTTCTCCCGACAGCCGATTGGTCGTGAGCTTAAACTTGGATGGTTCTGCCGACTTTATCGACAGCGAAAATGGGGATTTGCGGTTCACGGTCCCCGTTGGCGGCGAAAACAGGAGGTTCCAATTTTCGTCAGACAGCCGGGCCATTGCCTTTCCGCGAATGCAGGGCAGCTTGGATGTTTGGGAACTGGCCGCCACGCCAGCCCTTTTCCCGGAACGCTCGGGCCCGCTTTTGGGCACTGCCCTTTTTTCGCCGGACAGCAAATCGGTCGCAATGCCACTTTACGGCGACAGCCTGAAAATCTTGGACGCAAAAACGGGCGCGACCCGGTTTTTGTGGAACGACCGGGGCGCAAACTGTCTCTTTTTGACCGCCGATCGTGTCATGACGTGGCCTGCGGAAAATAAATCAACCTGCTTTATTTCCGATATCAATACGGGCAAACTCGTTGCGACCTTCAAGTTGGCCAACGAAAACACCTATTATTATTTTCAGGTCTTGGACAATGGAAAGTTGATAAAAGCCCGAAATGGGACCAACGGCCAGTCCGAAATTTTCGACGCGGCGACGGGCCAAAAAGTTGCTGTGGCCCCAAATTGCAACAATTACCTCGCCTCGCCCGACGGCAAATTTGCCGCCGAGCAGGTCACCGACCAGCGGCCCATCCATATTATTGACCGGGCGAGCGGGCAGGTGGTCGGCAAAATCGAGAACCCCGCACAGGGGATTTATTTGGCCTCGTTCTCGCCGGACGGCAAAAAATTGCTCTGTATCGATTTCAATGAAAACATCGGGCTGGTCTTTGAGGTGCCCTCCGGCAGGTTGCTGCTAGCGCTGCGCGACGAATTTTTGCAGATCCAAACCCTCGTTTGGTCGGGCGACGGCAAAAAAATCAACACGGGCAGCTATTATTTCAGCCAATGGGACGCCGGGACGGGCCTTTTGGAATTGGGCATGTACCTCCCGGCCAACGGTTTCACCATATCAAAAACCGGCGACCGCGCAGTCTCTTTGGCCACACCCCGCGAAGCGACCGTCTCGGATATGTCGAACGGGCGGCCGCTTTTTACCCTGCGCGGCCATTCAAAGGACATTATTGAGCAGGTTTTTTCGGAAAAAGGCGATATAATAATGACCGCCTCCGCCGATCGGACGGCCCGTCTCTGGGATGTTTCGACGGGCCGCGAACTGCTCCGGTTACAGGCAGACACTTTTCCGATGGCCTCCGCGCAATTTTCGCCGGACGGCAAAATGGCCAGCATCCTCCAAAACGGCCGGCCGGCGATCTGGCATTTGGACGCCGATACCATCCTCCAAATTTTGGGCGAAAACCACCTTTTCGCACCCCTCTCGCCCGAACAGATCTATGATTTTAACATCGAGGAGCCGCTCCGGGCGGAGGCTATTTTTGCACGGGTTCTGAAAGGCTGGTCGGGCGGCGAATGCCACGAACTGGCGCGTTTTTATTTAGAACAGGGCATTTTGCAATACGATATCGGGCGTTTTCAAACCTCTTTCCGGCGGGCGGAACTACTTTTCCAGAAAGCATCAAACGAGACCGACCGACCGAGCATCTCGCTCGAAATGACCGACCTTTATACGGAGTGGGCGAAAAAACTGCTCCAAAACCGCCTCGCCGCCGAGGCAAAAATACTCGCCGCGCGGGTCGAAAAATTGACCGCACTTGCAGGCGGCGATGATTCAAGGTCGAAACTGAACCTCGCTTTCGTGCAATCCGTCGCGGGCAAGACAAAGGAGGCGAACTCGATCTATCAAGCACTGGCGGGCGATGAAAAATACCGCGAACAGGTGAAATACGCCCTCGAAGAATCCGACAGGCTGTTCGGGAAATCAGAGGAATCGCAGCCGATACTTGCCCAGATCAACCGCGAAATTGCTGCCGACACGATCGATCCGAGCCGCGAAGTGCCCCTCGAAAATTCAACCGGCGGGCAGCAGGCCGAAGTTTCTGAGATCACGGACTGGCCCGAACAAATCAAGCTTTCAAAAACAGAATTAAGGGTTTCGCTGCGCAACCACCTCCTTTATAATTGGGACGGAGCGATGAAAGAAACGACCGGAAAGATGGGCACTTTGAGTTTTTACCTCCTTTTTGACAAAAAATTTGACGAGGCCCGCCGTTTCGCAGAGCTCGGTCTAGGGATCGATTCGTCGCAGGTTTTCATAAAAACGAACCTCGCGCACGCCCATCTTTTTTCCGGGAAAACCGAAAAGGCACGCGAAATTTATCAAGAACTGATGCGCACGCCCGACCCGGACAACCTGCCCAACAATTTCACGGAGACGCTTTTACAGGATTTTGAGCTTTTGAGCCAGGCGGGCCTACGGTCGAAGGACCTGCCGAAAATGGTGGAACTTGTTTCGGGCCAAAAATTGAAGCCGAAAGAACGGGGGAAATATTTGCCCCAATAAAGGCGGCATATCAACCGGATTTCTAATTTTTGCACCCGTTTTCCGAATCCGTACTGCCAACCGATCGATGCACAAATCCATTTTCGCCGTATTTTTTTTGTTGAACATCCTGCCCGAACGGGCGGCGGGCGAGGCATTGGTGGCCGGCACCATCCGCAACGCGCTCTATGGCCGTCGGCTCGAACTGCAGGTCAACCACCGCTACATCGACGGCAAAATAAGCACCTCGGTCGTCTCGCTCGAAGAGGGCGGCGCGTTCTCCTTTAAGTTGCAAGTGCCTGAACCTCAATTGGTTACGCTCACCTACGACGACGACAAACTGGTTTTTTTTGTCGAGCCGAACGACACGGTTTTTATCGAAACCGATGCTTTGACCTTTCCGCTTATCGTCGAATTTGGGGGCCGCGGCGGCCACAACAATCGGCTCTGGCGGCAATTCGTGCAGGAGACGCCGACCGATTTCAACGAGTTCAACCTCCTTCGCTACAAGGCCGGGCAGATGTGGCTGTCGATCCCCGCCGAAATGGATGCGCGGATGCAGCACCTCGCGCCCGCCGATTTTCGGGGGTACATGGACAAATTGAAACTGAACGCGCTCACGCTTTTGGACGAATATGGCCGTCAGCACCCGGAGGTAACGCCCGGTTTTCGTGATTTCATGGGGTCGGAAGTGATATATTCGTGGGGCTACAACCTGCTTTTTTACGGCACGATCTATAAAAACTGGAACCATGTCGAGCCGGAATTTTTCAAGTTCACGAAAGAGGTCCCGGCGGCCTCGGAGAGCATCGGCAGCCATACCTATCGGCAATATTTGATGGCCCTGATGAATGCCTACACGCTGCAAAATGCGCCCGATGCGAACCGTTTTGTCCATCAATACCAGGCCGCGACCGAGCGTTTGAGCGGAAAGCCGTTGGCCTTTTTTCGGTCGGAAATCATCCAAAATGCGATGAGCGCAAACTATATCGGCGAGATCTTGCCCAATTATATCGACTTTTTAAAAAACAACGACCTCTGCCAGTTCGACCAAAAAGTGACCGATGTTTTCGAGAAAGAGTCTCGCTACGCGCCCGGCACTTCCGCCCCGGCAATCGATGCGAAGGACCGCGACGGCAATTTTGTGGGCCTCGAAAAACTGCGCGGGCGGGTCATTTTGCTCGATTTTTGGGCAAGCTGGTGCCGACCGTGCCTCCAAAAAATGGACGAACTGGCCGCGCTGATGCCCGAATTTGAGGCCAACAACATCGCAATCGTCCATGTTTCGCTCGACACCGACCAGTTCGAGTGGCAAAAGACCGTCGCCGAGCGCGGCATCCGTGGCACGCACCTCCTTTCCGAAAACCCGGACGGAAACATTGCCAACCGATACGGCGTAAAAGCGATCCCGCAATATTTCATCATCGGGAAAAACGGGCTTTTTGCCGAAAAACCGCACACGTCGAAGCTCGAGGACCTGCGCGACAGGCTGGTGCAATTGGCCAAACAAGACAATTAAATTGCTATGAAACTCCTCCCAAGCCTCCTTTTTCTGCTCCTTTTTTTGACAAACCAAAACCCGCTCGCCGCCCAAAAGGACAGCGTCGGCGGCGTTTGGCTGCGGGTCGAGCAATGGCCCTATTTCCCCGGCTGCGCCGAATTTGACGGAGAGGACGTAAAAAAACGCGCCTGTTCCGACCAAAAACTGGTCGAGTTCATTTCCAGTAAACTGGTCTATCCGCCCTCGGCCATCGAAAAGGGCATCGAGGGGACGGTCATCGTGAGCTTTGTGGTCGAGGAAAACGGGGCGATCACGCAGCCAAAAGTGGTCCGCGACCTCGGCGAAAACTGCGGCGCGGCGGCCCTGAAAGTCATCGAGGCAATGCCAAAATGGATGCCGGGCCGCCAAAAAAACGAGGCCGTTCGTGTCAAAATGAACCTCCCGATCAGGTTCGCATTCAAGAAAAACGAATCGGCCAACGGGCGCGACTTCAATATTTCTTGGGGGAAAATTATGGGCGAAAAAATCGCTGTGCAAGACTTGAAATCGGCAATCGACAGTCCCATTTTCGTCCGCGATTCGGATGGCAACGCATTGAAAATCAACGAGTTGTCGTTCGTTTTTGAAAAAAAGAAAAAGACCGTGCAGGCCCAAATCTTGAACACGGCCACGCTCAACAAGCCTATGAAAAAAGTGGTCCAAAAAGCCTCGGCGGGCGGCACGTTCACCATTTCGGCGACCATTCAGGAGGCCGGAAAATTCCGCATCGTCGAAAAATCCTTCCTTATAATTCCATGACCGACAAAAACCTGTACAGCGACCTTTGCACCGCAAAATCGCGCGGCGAAAAACGCCTCGCCGTCCTCCTCGACCCCGACAAAGTCCGGCTAAAACGCATGGCCGAGGCCATCGAGCTTGCCGTCGAGTGCGGGGTTGACTATTTTTTTATTGGCGGCAGCCTGATCGTCAACAACCAGCTCGACGCGCTGCTGGCCAATTTGCGCGAGCACGCGCCGAAAATTCCGCAAATCTTGTTCCCCGGCAACTCTTTTCAATTGAGCTATCGGGCCGACGGCCTCCTTTTTTTGAGCTTGATCTCGGGCCGAAATGCCGACCTTTTGATTGGCCAACACGTCATTTCTGCGCCGTATTTGAAAATTTCCCCGCTGGAAATCCTCTCGACAGGCTATATTTTAATCGACGGCGGCGTCCCGACGACAGTCCAATACATGAGCAACACCTACCCAATCCCGTTCGCGAAGGACGATATCGCCGTCTGCACGGCCATGGCTGGCGAGATGCTCGGCCTCTAATTGATGTACTTGGACGCGGGCAGCGGCGCGGCGCGGCCCATTTCGGCGCGGATGATCGAGGCGGTCAGCACGGCCATTTCGGTGCCGCTAATCGTCGGCGGCGGCATCCGGACAGCGGAAAAATGCGCCGAAAACATCCGGGCCGGGGCCGATATCATCGTCGTCGGCAACGCGATCGAAACCGACCCGGCGTTGATCAGGGAAATGGCGGCGGCGGTGCACAATGGATAAAAATTTGGAACCGTCCAATCCGTGTTCCTTCAATCATGGGCTAAATAGTTCCGATTTTCGAACCTGTGTTTAAATAAAAAACAGAAAATGACCGAACCTCAACGCCCCCTCCTCCGCTCTTTTGAAAAGCTCCTTTTGTTCGCCGGCATCGTCCTTTTCGTGCTGGTTTTCATCCAGCACAAGACTGGCAAAGTGGTGCAAACCGTTGAAACAGAGGTATTTACAAAAGGCTTGGCCTCCCGTGCGACCCCTCCGCCGCCGGGCGTGGTCTCCGATCCATTGCCGTCAATCGCAACCATTTTTGCCAAAAAACAACATCAGGACGAGCCGGATTTTTGGGCAGGGCTGCAAATCCCGGATGCCGAAAAGGATTTTTTCAAGGCCCTGCGGAACATCTATAAAAACGACGCGGTGGCCCAAAAAAAATCGCCGATGGACTGGCTTTCGACCCTCCAAGCGGCCCGTTTGACGTACCAAAAAGTCGGGCAGATTTTCGGCGAGGCCCGGCCGGAAGGTGCGCTTCCGATTCCCGAAAAAACGATCTCGATGGTGCTGTCCGATTCGCTCGGTTCGGAGCGGGTCTTTGAAAAGATAGAACAACTTTTCAAGATCCCGCGGGAGGACGCCCGGGGCTTTGCACGCCGCGGCCACGACACGATGACTGACTGGGCATTGTTTGTTGAAAAAAAACAGGAATAAGCGCGCGGCAATTCCTTTCCTTTGAATCGGTATTGGATTTGTATTTTTAATAATTGACGGCTTTTTTTCAGCGTCCCTCTCCTTTCAGCACCCTTTTCTCAAACGATATATGTCCCGGTTTTTCGCCCATTTGCTCTCGTTCCTCTTCCACCCGATGTTGATGCCAACGTGGATGCTGCTCATCCTGCTCGAGCTCAACCCGTTCGCGTTCGGCCTCGGCGGGTTCGGCGACCGGAAGGCATTTCCGCTGATCTTGATGATTTTTTTCAGCACGTTTTTGATCCCGGCAGCTGGCATCGTGCTGCTCAAACCGCTCGGTTTCATCGATTCCTATCAGATGCAGAGCCAAAAGGAACGCCACGGGCCGTACATCATTTCCGCCATTTTTTACCTCTGGGTACTCAAAAACGTGATGACAAAGGGGCTTTTGCCGCCGCTTTACACTTCTTTTTTGCTCGGCGCGACGATTGGGCTGCTGCTCGCTTTTTTCGCGAACATCTTTTTCAAGATCTCGGCCCACGCGATCGGGATGGGCGGGCTGGTGATGGCGCTCCTTTTCACCGCTTGGCGATGGGGCAGCGCGGCATTGCAGGTCGGCAGTTTTTCGATGAGCCTCAACCTCGTTTTGTGGGCCGCCGTGGCCATCGCGGGGATGGTCGGGACGGCGCGTTTGGTTTTAAAAGTGCACGACCCGAGCCAAGTTTATAGCGGCTATCTGGTCGGGGCCGCGGCGATGTGCGCGGCCGTTTTGGTGAACGGAAATTGATTGAATTCGTCCTAATTTTGCCCGGCCCTTTATGGCCCATTCATCCCGCCGATCATAATTTCATGTTGAAAAACCTGCCCGTTCTTAAATTCACCACACTGGCCCTCCTCATTTTTGTCGGGCAAAAAACCGGTTTCGCCCAATCGCCCTCCGAGCTGAAACGGACGGGCAACCAGCTTTTCGAGGCCGGGCGTTTTCGCGAAGCGGTCAATTTTTTGACCCAATTTCAGGAAAAACAGCCCGGCGATTTCAATGTCCTTGAAAAGCTCGGCACCTGCGCCTTTCAGAACGGGCAGCCCGACGAGGCCCGGCGGATCTTCAATTATATCATCGACGAAAAAAAGGACGGCGCCGATCCGATGACCTTTTATTGGCTCGCGCGGACGCTCCATTTTCAGCTCGATTTTGCGAACGCCATTTATTATTACAAACTTTTTTTGAAGGCCGCGAGCAGCGACGACTTGCGCGGCAACGTCATCGGCAACATCAAACGGTGCGTCACCGGGATGAACATGGCCGCGCCCAACCCGCTCGTTTTGGTCGAAAACCTCGGCGACGGCGTGAACACGGAGGGCGATGAATTTGCCCCGCTGCCCAGCCCGAAATTTCCGAACCGGCTCTATTTTTCGTCCGCACGGCCCGGAAATATGGGCGGCCTCCGCGACGAATCGGGCATCGAGGACAGCGAAAAGGGCGAGCTCATTTCCGATATGTTCGTCACCGAACTGAACGGCGG
>JANOQP010000599.1:0-11568 GCA_031414895.1 Saprospirales bacterium | reverse complement strand
GGGATTCTTTCAGATCTGCCTTTGAACTGATGCACGATAAAGGCCGCGAGGAAGGCCGCGAGGAAGGCCGCGAGGAAGGCCGCGAGGAAATTATCCTGAATGTCATCAAAAAGCACCCAGAATGGACGGACGAAAAAATTTCCAACCTACTTGATGCAAAAACTTCCTTGGTCAAAAAATTGAGGGCCGAAAATTTGGCTTCGTTGAAAAAATAAAAGAACTGTTTTATTGGGTTAAAAACCGGCTGGACGCGCCCCGTTCAGTCGGTTTTTTTTGTGATTAACCTTTTTAACCTTGCTGAAAGGTTGATTAACCGCCCAGTATTTTTTCCCAAAATACTTTTGTCCGGTCAATTTGACGCAAAACCCATCATTCAAATTAAAAAAAAATGAAGTTCTCAAAACTGTTCATTGCGGCCCTGCTCGCTTTTTCGCCGCTCTTTTTGTTGAGCCAAAATACTGCTGGCCTGGTGCTTTATGTTGAAACATTCAAGCTCCAAATTGAGCTGCCGGAGGGCGACGAAGAGATGAAAAAAATGCTGCCGCCCGAGCAAAAAGTGACCAAATCGCTTGTTTTCAACGAAAAATGGTCGCTTTACGAAAACGCTGGCCCGGCTGGCGAGGGCAACCTCGACCTCCAAAAAGAGGAGGATGGCAACGACATGAACATCGTTATAAAAATGCCGGAGGTCAGCCAGTTCATCGACCTCGCGACCGGAAATTGGCTCCGCGCCGAGCCGTTTTTTGGGCGCGATTTCCTCGTTTCGGGCGGCGACAAAAAGCTCGCGTGGAAACTCACTGGCGAGCAAAAAAAGATAGGCGAGTTCGTTTGCCAAAAAGCTATTTTGCAGGACACGTCGCAAGACGTGACGGCGTGGTTCACGCCGCAAATCCCGGTCGCCGCCGGGCCGGGGCAGTTCTCGCAATTGCCCGGGCTGGTGCTCGAACTCGAAATGGACGGCGGCGACCGCACCGTGAAGGCCTTCAAAATTGACCTAAAACCAGTCGCCGACGCAGAAATCGTGCGGCCGACAAAGGGCAAATCCGTGACCGCTGCCGAATTTGCCAAAATCCGCGATGAAAAAATGAAAGAAATGGGCGCCGAGACCGGCGGAAAACCAGGGCAAATGCGGATGATCATCAAGACCGAGCGGAACTAATTTTTTCCAAAATTTCAATTTTTTGCCATGAAAAACACCTTTTCGCCAATCGCGCCGAAATGGGCGGCGGCCTTTTTGCCTTTTTGTTTTTGCTTTTTGCCCCTAATGGTTTTTGCCCAAAAAACGGTCATCAGCGGCAGCGTCGCGGAGGCCAATGAAGCGGGCTTGCCAGGTGCGACCGTCGTGCTTTTGGCCGAAAAAGACTCGGTGATGACGGCTTTTTCGATGTCCGGGGCGGACGGAAAATTCAGGTTTGAGGGCATCGCGCCGGGCCGTTTTTTACTTCAAATTAGCTATCTCGGATTCGAGGCGCATTGGCAAAAGATTGAAATTTTGACCGAAAAAACGCTGGATTTGGGCAAAATCAGCCTTTCGGCGAACGCCGCGACCCTTCAATCGGTCGAAATTTTGGGCGGCCGCGACCCGGTCCATTTTTCAAAAGATACGGTCGAGTACAATGCAGCCGTGTTCAAGGTGCGCCCGGGGGATGCCGTCGAGGCCCTATTGAAAAAGCTGCCCGGCATCGAGGTCGAACGCGACGGGACGGTGAAGGCGCACGGCGAAAAAGTGCAAAACGTCCTCGTCGATGGCAAGGAATTTTTCGGCAAGGACACCCGCATCGCGACCAAAAACCTGCCCGCCGATGCCGTCGAAAAGGTGCAGGTTTTCGACAAAAAATCGGACATGGCCGAGTTCACGGGCATCGAGGACGGGCAGGACGAGCGGACGATCAACCTGAAACTCAAACCGGGAAAAAAGGCCGGGTATTTTGGGAAAACGGATGCCGGGATTGGGACTGCCGGGCGGTTTTCGGGCAAGTTCAACGTCAACCGTTTTTCGCCAAAAACGCGAATTTCGGCCATCGGCATGGCCAATAATGTGAACGAGCAGGGTTTTTCGTTTGACGAATACCTCGAATTTATGGGCGGCATCGGCGCGTTTATGACCGGCGGTGGGCGCGTCGAGATCAGCGGCGACGAGACGGGCGGGCTGCCCATCGGGGACGGCACCGCAATCGCGGGCATCCAAAATTCGGGAGCAGGCGGCCTCAATTTGAGCCACGATTTTTCAAAAAAAGCAGAAATAACGGGCAGTTATTTCCTCAACCGACTCGAAAACGACCTCCAAAGTGATGCGCGGCAGGACAATTTTTTGGTCGATGGCATTTTTACGAACACCGAAAACGCGGCCACCGGGAGCCGAAACTTGGGTCACCGGTTCAATTTTTCCTTCAAAAACAAGATCGACAGTTTTCAACGGCTGACCGTCCGTGCGGATGCGGGCATGAGCGATGCTTTTTTGCGAAGCAGATCGGGCGCGAAGACTTTTGGGACGGACAACCTTTTGGAAAACCGGAACGACCGCGATTTTTCCGCCGACAGCAAAAACTGGAACATTCGCTCGTCGGTCATTTACAAAAAGCGTTTTCGGCAGCCGGGGCGGGCAGTAATCGCGTCGGTTTTGGGGAAAATTTCTGACCGCCAACAAGCCGGGAAACTGTTTTCCGAGAATGGGTTTTTTAAAATTTCCGCGCCAGCGGACACCATTTTTCAAAGCCAAAAAACGAGCGACACGGGGCTGGAATACCGGGCAGATTTGGCTTGGACTGAACCGCTAGGCAGTCGCCAATACCTCAAATTTGACGCGGGCAGGCAAAATTTCTCAACCGAGAACGCGAAAGGCTTTTTCGACATCACGCCCGGCGGCGAGGTGCGCAACTTGTTGATTTCCAACGAGTTTCGGCGCGATTTTACGGCGGACAAAATCGGGGCGAGCTATCTTTTGAACCGAAAAAAATACAATTTGACCGCTGGGCTTGCCTTTCAAAATTCGCGGCTGAACGGAAAAATCGCGGAACAGCCGGATGATTTTTCGGTGAAATTTTCGCGGTTGCTGCCGTCGCTTTTTTTTTAACGGGAGTTCAAAACAGCCAACCGGCTCAACCTTGAATATACGACCGACCTGCGCGAGCCGAGCCTTGAACAATTGCAGCCCGTCGCCGATAATTCCGATCCGCTCAACCTTTTTTTTGGCAACCCAAATTTGCGCCCTGAATTCGCGCACGACCTCCGGCTCGGCTATTTTTTGTACGATGCATACAGTTTCACGACGCTTTTTGCGAGCCTGAACGGCTCTTTTGTGCAGGATAAAATCACGAATTCGAGCACGGTGGACGGCCTTTTTCGCCGGACAATCTCGCCGGTGAACACGGCCCGCGAGTGGCGCGTGCGGGGCAATTTGCAGTTCGGCACGCCGATCAGGCCGCTCAAAATTTCGACGAAAATCAAGTTGAACAGCACCTTCACGAACAGCACCTTTTTTGTCAATTCGATAAAAAACGACGTCGCCCGCCGTCGCGACGTGGTCGATTTTTCGTTAGAAAACCGGAAAAAACAAAAATTTGACGCGCTTGCTGGCTTTCGATTGGCGCATTCGACCACCAAATGGTCGGTCAGCGACGCGCTCGGCCGCGATTTTACGGACACGGAATATTATTCAGAAGTGGTGTTTTCGCCTGATGAAAATTGGTCGCTCGACTCAAAATTTGAGGGCACGGTATATTCAAAAGAGACTTTTGGCGAGCGCAAATTCATCCCCATTTGGCAAGCTGTGCTGACGCGCTATTTTTTGAAGGACAAAAAGGGGCGGCTGCGGCTCTCGGCGGTCAATTTGCTCGGGCAAGACCTCGGCATCCGGCGGACCAGCGAGCTGAATTTCGTCCGGCAAGAAAACGTGAACGCGGTCGGACGATATTTTTTGTTGAGCTTTGGGTACTCGCTCTCGGGTTTTCAGAAGCAGGCTGGCGGGATTGAAATAAAGATTACGGATTGATGATGTTTTTAATCCAGCCATTTTAATTTTTTAACACATAGATTCATAGAAACTTCACATGGTCAAGATAGCTTTTGGCTGTTCAAAATCTATGATTTCTATGTGAAATCCCTATCTTACTATGTGTTAAAAAAGTTGTTCACGGTTTAAAAGATTTGCATTTCAAAAAAGCCCTTTTTCCCTAAAAATCGTGTTCAGCCAACGCAGCATCAAAAACAACGCGATGGTCGCCCCGAGCATCAAAATGGAATTGACCAAAAAGAAATTGGCCTTGTTCGCGTAGCCGTCCCACATCGTGGCGAGGACCCCGGAAAGTTTGTTGCCGAGCGAAGTGGCCAGCTGCCAGCCGCCCATCATCAGGCCGAGGATGCGGACGGGCGCGAGCTTCGAGACGAGCGAAAGGCCCATCGGCGAAAGGAAAAGTTCGCCAATCGTGACCACCGCGTAGGTGCCGATCAGCCACCAGGCCGAGGCTTTTTCGGCCCCGTTGTGGCAAGCGTAAACGCCCCAGACCATAACGAGGTTGGAAAGCGCGGTGACAAAAAGCCCCCAACCGATTTTCGCGGGCGTGGTCGGCTCTTTGCCACGGCGGCGCAGCCATGCAAAAAACAGGATAATGAGCGGCGTTATGACGACCACAAAAAACGGGTTGATGCTCTGGAAAATCTCGGTCGAAACGGCGCTTATCGACCCGCCCGGCTCGGAGGCCTGCGTGTTTTGGGCGTTTTTGAGATAGGGGTGCATCTGCCCAGGCAGCGGCTCGACTCTCCCTTCCGCGTTTTTTACGGGCCGGAACTGGTCATCATAAACCTTGAAACTGCCCGCGACGGTCGGTATCTCTTGGATCATCCCGAGCGATTTGGCCGGGGCCTCGACGGCGGAGGGGACGTTCCTGTCGGTATAATATTCGGCCCAAGTGGTCAAGGCCGTGCCGTTTTGTTTAAAGACGGCCCAAAAAAGGATGACCACCGCATAGATCGAAAGGAGTGCCTTGATCGGTCGTTTTTCCTCGGCGGGCGCCTTATATAAGGTGTAAAGAAAAAATCCGATGATGGGGAGGCTGCCCAAAATGAACGCATCCGTCGAGTCAGAGCCGAGGATGTTGCCGGGGATCATCCAGCCCGCGATGCCCGTGATGATGGCCGGGAGCAGCACCGAGCTCAAAACCACGCCAAGCCCGGCCTCGCCCTTTACTGCCGGTTTTTGGATGTCGGCATGCGCCAATTTTTTCCACGCCGACAAAAAAACGGCCACGCCGATGAACATCCCGATGCCCGCCGCGGCGAAGGCATGGCCCCAACTGAACTCGTTGCGCAGGTACGCGGCGAAGAAATTGCAGACAAAAGCACCGATATTGATGCCCATGTAAAAGATGTTGTAGCCCGTGTCCTTCAAGATCTTGAATCGTTCCTCGTTGTACAAATTGCCCAAAAGCACTGAAATGTTCGGCTTGAAAAGGCCGTTGCCCAAAATGATCGTGGCCAGGCCGCCATAAAAAAAGCCCAGCCCCGGCAGCGCGAGCATCAAATAGCCGATGCCCATCAAAATGCCGCCCAGCACGATGCTCAACCGGAAACCGAGCCAACGATCGGCCAGCATTCCGCCGACAAATGGGGTAACATAAACCATTGCAATGAACGTCCCGAACATATCCGCCGACACTTTTCGGTCGAAACAAAGCCCGCCCTTTTCGCAATCGGTCATGTACAAAAACAGGATGCCGATCATCAAATAGTAGCCGAAACGCTCCCACATTTCGGTCAAAAAGAGGTACGCGAGTGCTTTTGGATGATTTTTCATGGAAAGCGGATTTCGTTTTTTTTATAAAGAATGCAGGGCAAACATAGATTCAAATTCAAATTTAAGCTCAAAATCAAATTCAAAAATTGGCGCGGCAGCTTTTGATGTTGAACCGGAATTTGAATTTGAACTTGAATTGAGTTCCTTTGCACCCCGTAGCAATCAAAGCGTTTTATGACAAAGTACATTTTCGTTACGGGGGGAGTGACCTCCTCTTTGGGCAAGGGCATTTTCGCCGCCAGCCTCGCCAAACTCCTCCAAGCGCGGGGATATTCCGTTACCATCCAAAAGTTTGACCCCTACCTGAACGTCGACCCCGGCACGCTCAACCCGTACGAGCACGGCGAATGTTACGTCACCGACGATGGCGCGGAGACCGACCTCGACCTCGGCCATTACGAGCGGTTTTTGAACGTCCCGACCTCACAGGCCAACAACGTGACCACGGGCCGCGTCTATCAAACCGTCATCGAAAAGGAGCGCGCGGGCGATTATTTGGGCAAAACGGTCCAAATCATCCCCCATATCACTGATGAGATCAAGCGGCGGATGCTGCTTTTGGGCAATTCTGGCCAATACGATATTGTCATTACCGAACTTGGCGGCACCGTCGGCGACATCGAAAGTTTGCCCTACGTCGAGTCCGTCCGGCAGCTCCATTGGGAACTTGGGCGCGACAATTGCCTCGTCATGCACCTCACGCTCGTGCCGTATTTGAAGGCGGCGGGTGAACTGAAAACAAAGCCGACGCAACATTCCGTCAAGGAACTTTTGAGCTACGGCCTCCAGCCCGATGTGCTCGTTTGCCGGACGGAACATCCCCTCGGCGCGGAAATCCGGCGGAAACTCGCCCTTTTTTGCAATGTCGAACTGTCGAGCGTCATCGAATGCGCGGACGCGGACTCCATTTATGATGTGCCATTGATGCTCTTGAAGGAAAAAATCGATGCCGTCACCATCTCCAAACTGCGGCTGACCGACCGCCGCGAGCCGGATTTGACGAGTTGGAAAGCCTTTTTGGGCAAGCTCAAAAACCCGACGCACGAGGTCAAGATCGGCCTGATCGGCAAATACAACGAGTTGAAGGATGCCTATAAGAGCATTTATGAGGCCTTCATCCACGCCGGGGCGGTCAATGAATGCCGCGTGATTGTCGAGGCCGTCCATGCCGAGCAATTGGAAGTGCCGTACAAAGACCTCGGCAAAACGCTCGGCCACCTCGATGGTATCCTCGTCGCGCCCGGTTTCGGCGAACGCGGCATCGAAGGGAAGCTCGCGGCCATCCGTTTTGCCCGCGAAAAAGGGATGCCGTTTTTCGGCATCTGCCTCGGAATGCAATGCGCGACCGTCGAATTTGCCCGAAATGTGCTAAAATTGGAGGGCGCGGCCAGCACCGAGGTCAACCCGAACACGCCCCATCCGGTCATCGACATGATGGAGGACCAAAAAACCGTCACCCAAAAAGGCGGCACCATGCGGCTCGGCGCGTACGAATGCCAGCTGAAAAAAGGCTCAAGGGCCGCCGCCGCCTACGGCAAAACGACCATCGCCGAACGCCACCGCCACCGTTGGGAATTCAACAATAAATACCTCGCCGAATTTGAAAAAGCGGGCTTCACGGCAACCGGTACGAACCCCGAAACGGGCCTCGTCGAGATCATCGAACTGGCGGGGCACCCCTATTTTGTGGGTGTCCAATTTCACCCGGAACTGAAAAGCACGGTCGAAAACCCGCACCCATTGTTCGTGCAGTTCGTGAAAGCGGCGTTGAAAAAGAAAGAGGTTTGAATAAGCCTTCGCTTGCCCCTATTTTTGTGATAAAATCCGTCGAAAATGATCACCTCACTTTCTCAACTCGACCCAAACAAACAATATTCCTACGCCGATTATTTGACGTGGAAATTTGAGGAACGTGTCGAACTTTTGCGCGGTTTTATTGCAAAAATGGCGGCACCGTCGTCGAAACACCAAGCCATTAGCATGAACTTGAGCTTTATGTTCAGCAAAAAACTTTGGAAAACGCCCTGCAAAATCTACGCTGCCCCGTTCGATGTCCGGCTGCCGCATTTTTCAAAAAAGCTGAACAAACAGGTCACGACCGTCGTGCAGCCCGACCTCTGCGTCATTTGCGACCCATCAAAATTGGATGCAAAAGGCTGCATCGGCGCGCCCGACCTCATCATCGAGATCCTTTCGCCCGGCAACTCAAAACGGGAAATGCACGACAAGTTTGGCATTTATGAAGAGGCCGGCGTGAGGGAATATTGGCTCGTCCAGCCCGCAGAAAAGACCGTTTTGAGGTATGTTTTGAACGAAAACGGCCAATTTTACGGCCTCCGGCCAATGACCGAGGAAGGTGCGATCTCGACCACGATCATCCCCGATTTTGAGATCGACATAAAAGATATTTTTGAGATTTGAACAATAACCCGCCGTTCCGCGCAATTTTTGCCCATCAAAACAGCGCAAAACCGCAGATCGAAATGTTCAAACCTTCCTTTCCATTCCTCTTTTTTATGATTTTTTGGCTGCCGTTCAGCCAATGCCAAAACAGCCCGCGACCGCCGGAAGTCGCGCTCACGGGCCGCGATTCCGTGCGCCAGGGTTTTGTGAAATTGGAAGAAAACCTCCTCCAAAACACCGAAAACCTTGCCCCTTTTTTCAAAAAACTTTATCAACAGCGCATCAACGGCGGTCAAAAGATCAGCATCGTACATATTGGCGACAGCCATGTTTTGGGCGGTTTTTTGACGAGCGTCGTGCGGAAAAGGTTGCAGGACGAGTTCGGGAACGCGGGCCGGGGACTCATTTTTCCCTATCGCGCGGCCGGCTCGAACGGCCCGACTGATTGCGCTTTTGAAAGCCGCGGCGGATGGTCGGGCAACAATCTGAACACCGTTCAAACGGACGTGCCCATTGGCGTTTCCGGCTTTTCGGTCACGACCTCGAAGCCGTCGGCATCCATCACGCTCCGGCTCAAAACCGATACGTCAGACCTGGGCAGGCTCTCGAAGATCACCATTTTTCACCCGAACAATGAAGGTGCTTTTGACTTCGAGGTCCTCGACGACGAGCACCCGAAGGCCGAAAAAGCGATGCCGGTGATCGACGGCGATTGGATGACCAGTTTCTACTTTGACAGTCCGACGAACGAAGTGACCATCCACCCAGTTCGCAGTAATTCCGCTCAAAAAAATGTCCGAATCGATGGGATTTCAATCGAAAACGAGCTTTCGGGCGTGCTTTATCATGCCATCGGCGTGAACGGGGCGCGGTTTTGGAACTACTCGAACGCACGCAATTTTGCCCGCGAGGTCGCCGACCTCAACCCCGACCTCATCATTTTTTCGATGGGGACCAACGAGGCGCAAAGCCCCGACATGACCCCAAACCTGATGAAAAAACAGGCCGCCGACCTTATCGCGAAGCTCAATGAAAGTTGCGGCAACCCGCCCATTTTGCTCACGACCCCGGCAGATTCCTATTTGCGCGGCAGCGGTTTCAACCCATATATGACCCGTGTGAGCGACGGGATCCGGCAATTTGCCAGCGAAAAAGGCCTCGCTTTTTGGGACCTTTATGCCATCGGCGGCGGCGAAAACTCCGCCCAAAATTGGCGGAACGCGGGCCTTTTCAGCCGCGACTCCGTCCATTATTCACGCGAAGGGTATGTCGTGCAGGGCCGCCTCCTTTTTTCGGCGATGATGGCCGAGTACAACAGCTATGTCTGGCGGAACAAGTGAAAACCATGTTTTTTTTGCAAAAAATCCTGTACGATGCCCTCATCCATGCGACCATTTTCGGAGCATGGATTGGCAGTTTTTTTTCAAAAAAAGCAAATAATTGGCTCGCTGCCCGTCATAACTGGCGAGAAAAACTTGAAACTCGAAACCCAAAACTCGAATCTCGAAACTCGAAACTCCTGTGGATGCACTGCGCCAGCCTCGGCGAATTTGAACAGGGCCGCCCCGTTTTGGAGGCTTTCCGGAAATCGTTTCCCGAATGGAAAATCGCGCTGACCTTTTTCTCAAATTCCGGTTTTGAACCTCGAAAAAACTGGCCGGGCGCAGATTTCATTGGCCTCCTGCCCGCGGACACGCCCGCGAACGCCCGCGATTTTCAGGAAATCCTAAAACCCGACATCGCCATTTTCGTGAAATACGAATTTTGGGCAAACCACCTTTTCGAGCTCAAAAAACGCGGCACAACAACCCTGTTGATCTCGGCGGTTTTCCGAAAAAAACAACCGTTTTTTCACCCGCACGGCCATTTTTGGCGGCGGATGCTTGGCAGTTTTGACCATATTTTCGTGCAAAACGAAGCCTCCGCCAACCTCTTGAAATCCATCGGCCTTGAAAATTCGACCGTCGCCGGGGACACCCGCATCGACCGCGTTTTGGAAATTGCCGGGGCCGCAAACCGACTGCCCATCGTTGAACATTATATGGGAAAAAATCGGGCCTTTGTTTGCGGCAGCACTTGGGAATCGGACGAAAAATTGCTCGCTCCAGTTTTCCAACAGCTTGTAAATCAATCAATTAAGGTCATCATCGCGCCGCACGAACTTTCGGAAAGCACATTTTTGAGGCTCGAAAAAATCGCACCAAAGCCTGTGGTCCGCTATTCATTTTTGGAAAAAAACAGCACCCCGATTGTCGCGAAAACGTTGATCGTCGACAATATCGGGCTCCTTTCCAACCTCTATTTTTATGGAAATACCGCCTACATCGGCGGCGGTTTTGGTGCGGGCATTCACAACACCCTCGAACCGGCGGCGTTCGGGCTGCCCGTCATTTTTGGGCCGCTTTTTGAAAAATTCGGCGAGGCGCGCGAACTTGTTTCGGCTGGCGGTTTTTTCTCCGTAAAAAATCCGGCGGAGCTGAAAACGGTTTTGGGGAAACTCGAAAACCCGGTTTTTTATGAAAAAACGAGCGAGATTGTTCGAGGTTTTTTGAAAAAAAACCGGGGCGCGACGACGACGATCATTGATTTTTTGAGAAAAAACATCGCCCAAAATCCCGTCGATTGAACGGTGAACTACTTTTTCGGCTCGTTCAATTCAATCATATACCCGTCCGGATCGGTGATATAGATCTGCCAATTGCCGTCAATCCGTTGCTGGCGATGGAATTTCTGCCCGATTTTTTTGAAAAAAACCTCCCAGTCGTCGGCGGATTCGATGGCCACGGCAAAATGTGAGGCGTTGCGGTCGTTGTTCGTGACCATTTCCAGCCGCGCATTAAGAAGGTGGAGTTCCTGCCCCGGCGCGATGGTGAACCAAAATCGGATCCCAAAAAGGGCCTGCGGGACATCGAGCGGCTCAAAACCGAGGACATCGTGGTAAAATTTCGCGCTCGCGGTCAAATCTTTTACTGAAAGGGCAACGTGCTGGATGCCATTTATTTTGGGCGCTTGGGCAAAAAGGCCGGGCATTGGGCAACAAAAAAGACAGAAAACAATCAAAAAAGTGCTGGGTCGCATAAAATGCTGGTCTTGAATTGTACGCCTTTCGGCAAAGTTTATCGCTCAAATGACGGAACGCAAAGGCAGAAATTGCCCATTTTTGCCCCCAAAATTTCAACCCGACATGGATAAAAAAATCACCATCATCACCGGTGCCTCACGAGGAATCGGCAAAGCGGTCGCTTTTAAAATGGCAAAAGAGGGCCATTTCGTCATCCTTTTGGCCCGAAACCGTGAAGAAATCGAGGAAATCGAGTTCCAGATTGACGAGACCGGCAGCAAGGCCCTCGCCATCCCGACCGACGTGGCCGACG
>JANOQP010000598.1:0-1794 GCA_031414895.1 Saprospirales bacterium | reverse complement strand
CAAAAGCAGAAGCGTGAAAAGCAGTTCGCCGAGCCAAAATTGCACCACAATCACCCCGAAAACGCCCACGACCGTTGCCCCAAAAAGTGCCAGCAACCGCCGCCGCCGCCGCTCCAAATTGGACAGTTCCGGGAAGATGCTGTGGTTGTAAAAAATGCGGAAATCGGAGAGCGTTTGCATTTTTTACCATTTAAAAATGACCCCCGAATAGACCAGCCCACCGCCAAAACCGATCATCATGACCGTGTCGCCGCGCTTCACTTTCCCCTCTGAAATGCCGCGCGCGAACGCCAACGGGATGCTCGCCGAGGAGGTGTTGCCAAAAAGGGTGATGCTTTCGAGCGTTTTTTCGATCGGGAAATTGGCCTGTTGGCAGAGCGCCTCGATGATCCGCAAATTGGCCGAGTGCGGCACGAACCAGTCAATTTGGTCGAGCGTCAGCCCCGCCTTTTTGGGCAGTTCGTGCATCACCTGCGCGATGGTCGAGACGGCCCATTTGAACACGGCGCGGCCATTTTGGTGGATCTTCCCGTCGGCGATTGCCACCAAATTTTGGATCGTGCGCGGTTGGTTGGTCAAGTAAAGTTCCTTCCCGCCGCTGCCCTCGGAGCCGGTGATCGCGCCCAAAATGTTCCCGGTTTCATCAGCTTCGACCAAAACAACGCCCGCGCCGTCGCCAAAAAGGAAGCACGAGCTGCGGTCGGTAAAATCGGTGATCTTCGACAAGGTCTCGGAGCCAAAAACGAGGATTTTTCGGTGCGTCCCTGCTGCGACCAGCCCGTTGGCCAGCGTGATCCCGTAGGAAAACCCGGCGCAGGCAGCCGAAATATCGAGCGCACCGCAGTTTTTCAGCCCTAGCCGATCCTGCAAAATGGCCGAAACTGTCGGCATCACCTGATCGGGCGTGATGGTCGCGACAATCACAAAATCGACATCGGAAAGGTGTTTGCCGCTGTTCTCGGCGAGGTTTTGTGCGGCCCGCATACAAATATCGGACGTGAACTCGTCGTCGGCAGCGAACCGCCGCACCGTGATGCCCGAGCGCGAGCGGATCCATTCATCGGTGGTTTCAATGATGGACGTAAAATATTGGTTATCAATTATCCGGTCAGGGACGGCGGTGCCGATTGCGGTGATCTTTGCTTTCAAAGTTCAAAAAAATAGGTGAGGAAAAGTCGATAACAGCGGCGAATGACGGGCTTTTTAATGGTCTGAACTTTGATTCTTTTGATTTTTGTGATTTCATTGAAATCAAACCAATCATAAAAATCAGTAACTATCTTGACAATGTTAAATTAGAAAAAGTAAAATCTGAACGGCAGAAACCATAAGGAGAGCGGTATGTTTTTTGGGATTTTATTGAATAAAAATCCCAAAAAAACATACCTCCCTCTATAAATCTCCTCGCTTCGGGCAACTCATATCTTGAATTGTCTAATTTAACATTGTCAAGCTATTTAGCTACCCCTTCCGAGCGAAAAAAGCACCAATTTTAGACTCAACCACGCTGTCCCCCTGTAAGGGTCTGCCCGAACTTTTGCAGGGATTTCAATAAAAAGCACCATATTTTGAGCTTTTTATCAAAGGTCGAACCGAAATTTGGGCAGCACCTTGCAGGGTGAGATCGTGGTTGTGTTTAAGGTTTATACTTTTTTTCAAACCCAAAAAGTCAGCTAAATAGCTACCAAATAGTTTTACTATTTGTATTCCCAAAGTTGCAAATAGTCAAACTATTTTTTCCGCCGCCCGCGAACCGGGTACCACCGCAAACTGATCCGCTCGCCCGAAACGCTC
>JANOQP010000597.1:0-12264 GCA_031414895.1 Saprospirales bacterium | reverse complement strand
TCGACAACAGCAGCGCCTTCCGCTACCACGACGGTCGTCTCGAACGCCGTTTGCAACCTCGGCGGATCGGCCACGGTCAACGCGACGGGCGGCACATCGCCGTACACCTATAAGTGGGACAACAACCAAACGACCGCAACTGCGACCAACCTTTCCGCTGGCGTGCGCACGGTGACGGTGACGGATGCGGCAGGTTGCACGACCACGGCCTCGGCCACTATTACGGCCACGAACGGCAGCGTGACGCTCACGACCTCTATCATTTCAAATGCAATTTGCGACGCGGGCGGCGCAGCATCCGCTTTGGCTTCGGGCGGCGCATCGCCTTATGCCTACAAATGGAGCAGCGGCCAAACGACGGCCACCATCAGCAATGTCGCCAGCGGCACATACACGGTCACTGCGACCGACGCAAACGGTTGCACCGCAACGAAATCCGTCACTCTCCAAAACATCCCCGGCGCGAAAATCGGCGATTTTGTGTGGTACGATGACAGCCAAAACGGCTACCAAGATGCCGCCGAAAGCACGGGCGTGAACAACGTGACCGTGAAGTTGCAAACCGCTGGCGCGGACGGCAATTTCGGCACTGCCGACGACGTGACCGTCAAAAGCACATCGACCAATTCGGCGGGTTATTACCTGTTCGATTGCGTCCCGCCCGGAACTTATATCCTCAATTTCATGGGATTGCCCACCGGCTACCAATGGTCGAAAAAGAACGCCGTCAATAACGATTGCCTCGATTCCGATGTCAATGAGGCCGGTCGCACCGATGTTTTCACCGTCACCGCTGGCCAAGCCGACAACCTTTGCTATGATGCGGGCATCCACACCGCTTGCGAAAATGTAATCAGCCCCGGCGCCGTTTGCTGCGACCAGACCATTTGCGAGGGCGCAATCCCGGCACAGCTTTACAACACGCTCCTGCCTTTCGGCGGCACCGGCGCAATCCAATACCAATGGCTGCAACTCGTCCAGCTTGGTGGTGCCCCCGCTCAATGGGTGCCGATTGCCGGCGCGACCTCGGTCAACTACCAGCCCGGCCCGCTCTATCAATCGAGCAGCTTCATGCGCTGCGCCCGCCGCGATGGTTGCACCGCGTTCCTCGAATCGAACATCGTGAGCGTCACGGTCAAGCCAGCAGGTTCGCCCGGCTGCCCGATCGCGTTCATCTCGGTCAATGGCACGCTCATCGGCAGCACCGTCGCGGTGCAATGGACGACCCTGCCAGAGCACCTCGACCTGACCTACGCGATCGAGCACAGCATGGACAAAGTTGATTGGAAGACCATCGCCGCCATCCCCGGACAGCGTTCGACGGTCGCCAACAACGTGTACAAACTCATGCACAACACGCCGCTCGTCGGCAGCAATTACTACCGCATCAAGCGAACCAACCAGATTGGCGAGTTCTCGTACTCCGATATTTTTGAGGTCGCGATGTTCATGGACATCCACGAAACCATCAAGTTTTGGCCAAACCCAGTCACCGAGGAAGCTGGCGAACTGAACATCCAAAACCTCATGGAATATGACCAAGCCGTTTCCATCGATTTCATCGACCCGGCCGGCAAACTTTTGCGCACCGTCACGTTGCAAAAAGATGCCATCACCAAAAAGGTCATCGACCTGTCGAGCTATCCTTCGGGCATTTTCTTCGCCCGCATCAAGTTCGGCGACGGCCAAACGCATACCGTCCGTTTGAGCAAGATCTCTAAATAATCCCGCTCTTTTGGCCACAAAAAAAAGCGGCACCAGCCTTCGGGTTGGTGTCGCTTTTTTTGTGGGGGGATGTTCAAAAAACTATTTCCCTTTGCTCATCCATGCATGAAAATGCAAAATGGATTGAAGCACTGCCGCCCAGATCTCTTTCATTTTTTCAAAAAATTTACACAAAAACGTGCCGTTCAGCATGATAGCTCGACCGCACAAGCGGCCCTGATTCGACATACCTCAACCCTTTTTGAAGGCCAACCTCCCGATATTCCACGAACAGGTCCGGGTGGATATATTCCGCGATCTCGATGTGCATTTTCGTCGGTTGCAGGTATTGACCGATGGTTAAAATATCGCAGCCGCTCGCCACGAGTTCGTCCATCGCGGCAAACATTTCGTCCTTCGTCTCGCCGAGGCCTACCATGATGCCCGATTTTGTGCGTTTCCCGGCGGCTTTTGTTCGGCTGATCTGTTCGAGGCTGCGGGCCCATTTTGCCTGCGGGCGGACGAGCCGATAAAGCCTCGGTACGGTTTCCATGTTGTGCGAAACGACTTCCTGCCCGGCGGAGATCATCCTTTCGAGGGCCTGCCAATTGCCTTTTGTGTCGGGGATCAAAGTTTCGATGGTCGTTTTTGGGCTGATTTCTTTGACCAACCTGACGGTCTCGTGCCAAATTTCCGCGCCCCGGTCGGCCAGTTCGTCGCGGTTCACGGAGGTGATGACGGCGTGTTTTACCCCCATCAAATGGATGGCCTCGGCCACGCGGCGCGGTTCGTCGGTGTCATATTCGTTCGGGCGGCCCGTTTTCACGGCGCAAAAAGAACACGAGCGGGTGCAGACATTCCCTAGAATCATGAAGGTCGCGGTGCCCTCGCCCCAGCATTCGCCCATGTTCGGGCAATTTCCGCTCTGGCAAATGGTGTGCAGCTTAAAATTGTCCACAATCTCGCGGACGTTGCGATAGTTTTCGCCCGTCGGCAATTTGACGCGCAACCAATCGGGGCGTTTTTTGCTTGGCCTGACGGCCTCGGCGATGGGCAGTTCTATCATTTTTTTTGTGCAAAATTATCAAATCAACCTTTTGACCCGCGTATCGGGCCGCAATTTCCCGTCTTTTTTCAAATCCAAAAGCAAAACCCCCGGCGTTTTCCCGACCTCGAAACTGCCCAACGTGCCCTCAAAACCGAGCGCCTCGGCCCCGTTCAAAGTGGCCCAGCGGAGCAAGGTTTCAAACCCGATAAAACTTTGGAACCGCGCGATGGTCTTCATTTCTTCCAAAATGGATAGCTGCCAATTGCTCGTCAAACTGTCCGTGCCGAGCGTGACGCGGGCGTTTTCGGCCAAAAATGCGGCGTAATCGGGCAATCGGTTTTCGATGTAAAGGTTCGCGTTCGGGCAGCTTGCCCAAAAAACATGGGGCGACCATTTTTGGGCTGCCGCAATTTCGGGGCGCGTCGTGAGCGTGTTGTGAACGAACAGCGTCCGGTTTTTTGGGTTCAAATTTTCGAGGGCATAAAAAATAGAGCCGCGACCGGTTGCCTCAAATTTTTCGAGGGAAATTCCGAAACCGCCATAAAAATCAACGAAACCGCCCGTTTTTTTCAAAAAAAGTTCGTTTTCGGGCGGCGTTTCTTGGTTGTGGATGCTGACCGTTGCGCCGCCGGACGGGTTGGCCGCATTGATTTTTTTGAACAAATTTTTGGAGACCGAATACGGCGCGTGCGGTACAAAGGTCGCCGACGAACCGGGCGCGTGGGCCAATTTTTCAAAGACAGCCCGCCCGCCGTCGAAGGTCGCCGCCGCATTTTCTTCCTGCATAAAATCGAACAGCTCGAGAAACGTGTGATAGCGCATCCGCCCGCGCGATTTGACAGCGAACGTGTCCGGCGCGTTCGAAATATCGCCAAGCGCGACGATGCCCCCGGCCAACATTTCGGCCTCGGCACGTTCGATGGCGGCTGCGATCTGTTCGGCGGAAAAATTGCCGCGCTTCGTAACGACCCCCGTGATGAACGGGATGAGGCCCTGCCCGGTCTCGACCGCGCCTTTCATATGGCTCAATTCGAGATGGCAATGCGTGTTCACAAAACCGGGGACGAGCGCGCCGCGGTGTTTTTCGAGGCTAGCCGCGTCGTGGTTTTCTGCGCGGTCGATGGCGAGGATTTTGCCCGAATCGTTGGTGATGAGCACACCATTTTTTATCGGTTCGGAGGCGACGGGGAAGATTTGGTCGGCGGTCAGTTTTCGCATATTATTTCAATAAAAAAGTCGTAATCAATTGTTTGTCAATCAATTGTGGCCAAAATCAAAGCCGTACCATTTCCCTAACCTCCTTCCAAAACCCGGAAACCCACCTTGAATATTGCTCCCCCGACGGGTGCAAACCATCTGGCGCGACCAGCGTCGGCTCTTTCAAACCATCGCGTGAGATTTTGGTGATGTCAAAATAGCGGATGCCGCGCTGTTCGGTGATTTCGCGGTTGGCCTTATTGAATTCGTCAATTTCCGCACTGATGGTCGGCGAGCCATTGCCGAAAGGCGTGAACGCATAATCGGGGATCGAGACCACGAAAATCCGCTCTTTTCGCCCGCCCGCGAACACAATTGCCCGTTCGAGCAAGGCCAAAAATTCGGTTCGATAACTTGCCAGCGAACCGTTTTGATACTGATTGTTCACCCCGATGAGGAGGCCGACGAGGTTGAAACGCGCCGTGTCCATGCCGGGCGTGGCGTTGATTCCGGCTTCGAGGTTGGCGGTCGTCCAGCCTGTTTTTGCAATGATTTTTACCGATTTAATGATCAATCCGGCTTTTTTGAGCGTGTCGGCCAATTGGTTTGGCCACCGCTCGGCCTCCGCGATCGAATGGCCAATCGTGTACGAATCGCCGAGCGCGAGCAAATTGACCGAGTCGTATATATATGGTGTCGGTCCGTGGGTCGGCATGGCCTCTTTTTTCGAGGCGCAGCCTGCGAGGAAAATCAGGGCGAGGAGATAGGGCGGGCTTTTTAACATTTTTTCTTTTTGGAAATAAACGTGGGTGGCTCCATACCGGTTTTTTTAACACATAGTCACATAGAAACATAGACTAAACCTATGATTTCTAGGTGACTATGCGTCAAAATCTATTTTTCGGCCTTCATCTGCGGAAAGAAAAGCACCTCCTGAATCGAGGCCTGGTTGGTCATCGACATCACCAAACGGTCGATGCCGATGCCGAGGCCGCTCGTCGGGGGCATCCCAAATTCGAGCGAGCGCAGGAAATCCTCGTCGAGCATCATGGCCTCGTCGTCGCCGCGCGCGCCAAGTTTTAGTTGTTCTTCGAAACGGGCGCGTTGGTCGATCGGGTCGTTCAGCTCGGAATAGGCGTTGGCCAGTTCTTTTTTGTTCACCACGAGTTCAAACCGTTCGACGAAGCCCGGTTTGGAACGGTGTTTTTTCGCCAACGGCGAGATTTCTACCGGATGGTCGATGATATAGGTCGGCTGAATGAGGTTCGGCTCGACTTTTTCACCGAAAATCTCGTCAATCAACTTGCCGTATCCCATCGCTGGGGTCGTTTCGATGTGCAATTTTTTGCAAACTTCGCGCAACCCAGCCTCGTCCATCCCGGTCACGTCGAACCCGGTGAACTCTTTGATGCCGTCCAAAATCGGGAGGCGGCGGTACGGGCCTTTGAAGTCCACGAGCGTTTCGCCGAGCATGACTTTGGGGCTGCCGGTCGCGGCGATGGCGATGTTTTCGAGGAGTTCCTCGACCATGCCCATCATCCAAAAATAATCCTTGTAGGCCACATAAATCTCCATCATCGTGAATTCCGGGTTGTGCGTCCGGTCCATCCCCTCGTTTCGGAACATTTTCCCGATTTCGTACACGCCGTCAAATCCGCCGACAATCAGCCTTTTTAGGTAAAGTTCATTGGCGATCCGCATAAAAAACGGCATATCGAGCGCGTTGTGTTGCGTCGCAAAAGGCCGCGCAGCTGCCCCGCCGTGGATCGGTTGGAGGATGGGCGTTTCGACTTCGAGCCAGCCGCGATTGTCGAAAAATTCGCGCATGGCGCGGATAATCTTGTTCCTTTTTATGAAAACTTCTTTGACCTGCGGGTTCACGACGAGGTCAACATAGCGCATCCGATAGCGCAGTTCGGGGTCGGTGAACGCATCAAAAGTGTTGCCCTCCGCGTCGGTTTTGGCGATGGGGAGCGGTCGCAGGGTCTTTGCCAGCAACTTGATATTTTGGACATGGACGGTCGTTTCGCCCGTTTTTGTGCGAAAAGCATAGCCCTCGATGCCGACAAAATCGCCGAGGTCGGTCAGTTTTTTGAGCCCTTCGTCAAAAAAACGCTTGTCCTCGCCCGGGCAGAGGTCGTCGCGGCGGAGATAAAGTTGGATGCGCCCGGAGGAGTCCTGCATGTTCCAAAACATCGCTTTCCCGGCCTCGCGCATGGCCATGACGCGACCCGCGATCTTGACTTCCTGAAAATTTAGGCGGTTTTTCGTGCCGTCCTCGTTCACTTCCTCCAAATAATTTTCGAGGATATCGGTCGCGTGCGCGTTCACATCAAAAATCTCGGCGGGGTACGGGTCGATGCCGAGTGCGCGCCATTTATCGAGGGTCTCGCGGCGGAAAATTTCCTGGTCTGTCATTAATATATCGATAAAAAAATTTCAAAAAAGCTGGTCACGGGCCAACCCGGATGGGCAAAATTTGCGGGCGCAAAAATCCAAACATCTGTGCAGAGCCGAAAATTTTGTGCGAAAAGATTTGCGGTTTTGTTTTCGGCTTGAAACTATGTTTGTACAAAATTCGAAACGGAATGCGCCCTTTTTTGACAAAAACAACCCTTGTTTGCTTGTTGATCGCAGACCTCTGCTATTCATTTTTTCAATATCGCGAAATGGCCTTCGACGGCGATATGCCCCAGCACATCGTCCCTGCGGACAATGTGAAACCCGTTTTGGCCGACCCGCTCGCGGTCCATGCTTTTAAAACGCACGAAAAACTGCACAACCCGAACCGGTTTTTCAGCCATTTGGCGATGTTTTCCTATTTCAATGCAGCACCGAAATTCTTCCAAAAATTCACCACGCCGATTGAAAGCGCCTATTTGTCGAGCGCGGTTTTCAAGACCGTCGCCCATGTTTTTTTGCTGTTTTTGCTGGCCTTCGCAGTTTCTGGCCGCTGGAAAATCTGGCAAAAAGACTTCCTGATTGCCGCCGCATTGATTGCCCCGCTTTTTCAGGCCAACGGCTACGCGAACTATATGGCCGTCGTCGACCGCGCACCGACCTACGCGTTTTTTTACTCGATTCCCTGCATTTTTATGCTGGTCTATTTGATGCCGCTGATTTCCGAGTTTTTTCACGGGAAAAAAAAGCCGCTTTTTTCGGAGCTAAAATTTTTGTGGCTGCCGCTGGCATTCGTCACCTGTTTGAGCGGCCCGCTCAATCCGGGGATTGTGCTCGTGCTTTGCCTCGTCCTGTTTTTGGAAAAAATGGGCAGTGCCAATTCAGTTTTGTGCTTGATAAAAAGCATCCCAAAAAACTACTGTTTCTTTTTGGGCCCGTTGTTCGTTTTGTCGGCCTATTCGCTCTTTATCGGGCAGTTCAATTCGATGAACGACACTAGCCAATTGCCGCTGATCGAGCTTTATTCGCGCCTTCCGTTCGGAATTTTTTTTCAATTCACCCAAAAACCGGGCTTCCCGCTCCTTTTTTTGGCGATAGCCGTCAATTGGTTTTTGTTGAAAAAAGACAGCTCGCCAAAATCCAGTTTTATCCAGCGGACCATCAAATGGGTCTTGCTTTTTGACCTTTTTTTTATCCTCCTTTTGCCGCTCGGCGGACAGCGCGAATACCGCCCGAACATCCTCCGATATGATACCATCATGCCCGTGACGTTGGGTTTGATGTTCATTTTTGGCATTTCAACACAGTTTTTGGCAACAAAACCTTGGGCAAACCGCAGATTTTACCTGCCCTTTGTCGGCATCATTTTGCTTATTTACATGATGGCCGACAAACCGGATTTCCATCAAAACGATTGTGAAAAATCCGCAATCGAGCTGATCTCAAAATCGCGGGAACAAGTTGTCCCGCTCGATTGCGATTGCACGGTCTTGACATGGAAAAAAGCCGAAAAACCGGAAGATTCGATAGGTGCGGGCGCACTCTTGTTCAAATGGAAAATCACGGACGAGCCGAAACGGTTTTTCAACCGGAAATAACTCACTTCGGCACCCGCACTTGATACGTCTTCCGCTCCTTATTGGTCAAGGTCGAGGCAATCAACCACGGGTTCAAAATTTTGAACTGCCTATAATTGGTCCCATATTTTTGGGCAAATTCGCCCCAATTGGTCACCGGTTCGGACACAGCGACGGTCGTGAAATTTTCCACGGGCGGGTACAAATGTTGGGTTTCGATAATGTACTCATATTCCGCCGGGTGCTGCATGACCTCTTTTATCGCGACGATGCGGAACGGATAGCGCATTGTTTCTTCCGCACCGAGGTTCATTTCCCAGAAATTGGTGGCCCGCTGGTTGGCGAGCTCCTCCGAAATCCGGCCCGCGCCCCCGTTGTAGGCCGCCGCCGCGAGGTACCATGAGCCAAATTTTTTGTGCAGGTCGCGCATGTACCGAGCCGCTGCCCGCGTGGACTTTTCGAGATGGTAACGCTCGTCCACTTCCTTCGAAATTTCCATGCCGTATTGTGTCCCCGCGCTGCCGATGAACTGCCAAACGCCTTTCGCGTTCGCGGGCGAAACAGCGTTCGTGAGGCCACTTTCGGCGACGGCGAGGTATTTCAAATCGTCGGGAACGCCCTCTTCCCTCAAAATTGGCTCGATGATTGGAAAAAGTGAGTTTGCCCGTTTTATCGCCATCAAAGTTTGGCTGTGCGAATAGGCATTTTGGACCAGTTCACGGTCGAAACGCTGGCGGACATCGGTCTGTTCGATGGGGAGGCTTTCGCCGCAGAGGTCAAATTTTTTGTCCGCCAAATTGAAGGTGCGGATGGCTTGAAGGGTTGTCGCGCCGCCAAAACCAATCGGCGGTTCGTCTTTTTTATAGGAGGAAAAAACGGCCCAAGAGAGCGCGAGGAATAGGGTGATATTGAGGATGGTCAGAACTCGGTTGCTCATAAGTGGTTGATAATCAATGAATTTTGCTGGTAAAGGTAAAATATTTTGTCAAAATCGAGGGTCGTGCTTTGTCAGTTGTCACAGCCGGTTTTCAACCCATAACTGGCCCAAATTTTAATTCCTGGCCGCAGGTCTCGCCAATTTCAAAACCCCGATCGCCCCATTGTTACGTGCAGCGAGCGCAATTTCATCCCCTGCCGCCGTCCGGACCCATTGAATATCACGAAACTGCCCGCGCAGCCGAAGCCCGGTTTCGGCCATCGGCAGGTCGCGGAAATTACCTTTCCCATCGTTCAAAACGACCGAGCCGTAATTGGCGTCGAGCCGCCCGATTTCGGGGTTTGCGTCGAAATAATTACCGACAACCAGCAAATCAGGAGTGCCGTTTCCGTCCAGATCTTTGATGGAAATCGCCTCGATGGTCGAAAATTGGAGTGCTACAGGCAGCTCGTGTGTGGCAAATTTCCCACCGCCGAGATTCTCCACCCAGACCGAGGCGAGGCAACAGACCTGCCATTTTTGAGCCGCGTCGAGCGCTTTTTGGCCAAAAAAATCAGCGGCTTTAGCTTGCGCGTAGTCCGAATATTTCAAAAACTTCTTCTTGATGCTCGGTATGTGGGCCGACATTTCATCACGCGACGCGAACATCAGTTCAGTCCCCCGATAATCGTAGGTGAGCAACTGGTCGAGCATCTCGTTTTTGTCAAAATCGGCGGCATAAAGCCGGACGGGTTTTTCGGGCGAGGCCGCGATTTTAGAGTTCAGTCCATAATTGCCGGCCACAAAATCGAGGTCGCCGTCGCCATCGAGATCGGCGGCGGCGAGGCTGGCCCACCAACCTTCGGAGCGTTCGAGGCCGTCGGTTTTCGAGCGTTCGAGCCGCCCTTTTTTGTTGAAAAAAACCGAGAGCGGCATCCAATGGCCCGCCAAAACGAGGTCATCCCAACCATCTTTGTCGAGGTCTGCCCAAATCGCGGATTTCACAAAACCGGGCGATTGGGCCGGCGGGGCTTTTTCGAAAATGACATTTTTGAAGGTCCCTTTTCCATCGTTTTCGAGCAAAAAACTCGCGGGCGGTTTCCCGAAATTCCATGCGACCGAGCGGCCTCCGAGGAACAAATCAATGTCGCCATCGTGGTCAAAATCCGACGGCGCGGCGCACGAGCCGTTGAAGGAAATGCCCGAAAAAGCCGATTTTTCGGCAAAATATTCACCTTTTCCATCGTTTTTGTACAAACGCGGCTGCAAAGCGGGTTCGCCATCGCGAAATTCATTGCCGCCACTGACGACCACGAGATCCAAATCTTTGTCGCCGTCGGCATCAAAAAAGGCCGCGCCGACATCTTCGTTGAGGCTGTCCTTTTCAATTTCGGGCGAACGGACGGCGGTGAATTTTCCGTTTTTCGACTGCGTAAAAACTTTGCCCGGCTGCCTTTTTGCGCCGCCGACAAAAAAATCGTCCAGCCCGTCGCCGTTCAAATCGCCGACGGCGAGCTTCGGGCCTTCGGTCGAGTTCATGTTCGGGATCAATCGTTCGCGGTTGAACTCGACAAATTTTGGGTCTTTGTGCATAAAGTTCAGCCCAAAATTTTCGCTCAAATCCGCAAAGATCGGCTTCCGTGAAACCGGCGGGAGCAATGTTTTGCAATCAAATTTCCCCGTCGCCGCCGATTGTTTGACGGTCAATATTTGGTTGGCCGCCACATTTTTCAAGACCTCAAATTCGCCCCTCGGCCAGACGATGACCAGCGAATCGAGCACCTTTTTTTCGCCCAACCCGATGACCATCCGGTTCGGTTCCATCGAGGATTGAAAGCCGCGCGTCGGGAAGTTTTCCTGAAAAACCTGTGCCCCGCTCGCCGCGCGATAGATGATTTTCGCGCCGATGCCAGCCGTGTTTTTGCCCGCGCCCTCGAAATTTATCTTCAAAAAACCCGCGCCCGGCTCGGCCAACTTGCCGCCATCGACGGTCTTGTTTTTATAAATAAAGGCCTCGTCGTTTATATTGTTTACCGCCAGGTCGAGGTCGCCGTCGTTGTCGAGGTCGGCATAAACCGTCCCGTTCGAGAACGACGCGTCGTTCAGTCCCCACGTTTTTGACTGGTCGGCGAAGGTCAGGTTGCCCTTGTTTTGATAGACATATTTTGGCATTTTGATGCTCGGCATGAGCTTTATCATCTTCAAATCGTTGCCGTCGATGCCATCTTCTTTCATTTTCATCTGGATGCTGTCCACCTCCACGAACTTCGAATAATCGAGGTCGTTCGAGCGGCGCATGATGCCGTTCGTGATAAAAATATCGCGCCAGCCGTCAAGGTCGAGGTCGGCAAAAAGCCCCGACCAGCTCCAATCTGTCGCATAAATGCCCGCATAACAACCCATTTCGGAGAAATATGGGGCGTTTTTTCCGTTTTTTTGTGGAATCACGCCGACGCCCAATTGGAGGTTGTTGCGCGTATATTGATAATTGTAGCCATACGAAAGTTTGAACTCGTAGGTATCAAAAGGCTCTTCGGCAGCCGATGCTTTCAGGATTTTCGGGTCGGCGGGCAGCATGTCGAGCGTCAAAATATCGGGCAGCCCGTCGTTGTTGAAATCGCCGATGTCCGTCCCCATCGTGTAGCGGCTCGTGTGGCCCATCGCCTCGTTGAGTGCCTCGCGGAACGTGCCG
This sequence comes from Saprospirales bacterium, assembly GCA_031414895.1. Lineage (GTDB taxonomy): Bacteria > Bacteroidota > Bacteroidia > Chitinophagales > Saprospiraceae > JANOQP01. The sequence goes on along the minus strand of JANOQP010000597.1, from coordinate 730 downwards.
TCACCGTTGTTCAGGTACAAAAAATCGTCCTCGTGAAAATCGTTGCCGATATAAATATCGGGCCAACCGTCGAGGTTCACGTCGCCCGTGGCAACACCGAGGCCATAGCCGGTCACGGGGCTCAAAATGCCCGATTTCACGGTCACGTCGGTAAAATGGTCGCCGTCGTTTCGCATCAATTTGTCGCCCGCCGTCGGGTGCGGCACGTTTCGTAGCTGTTTCACAGTGCCAAAAGTGCCGTTTTGGTGCACCGAATGGCGGAGCATGTACATATCGAGGTCGCCGTCGAGGTCGTAGTCAAAAAACGCGGCCTGCGTCGAATATCCCTCCAGCGCGAGGCCCCAGCGATAGGCATCTTCCTCAAAAGTCGGTTGACCCGCCGCGTTGTTTCCGAGGTTCAAATAAAGCAAATTACGCCCCTCGATGCCGGGGTGTTTGCCGACGCGGCTGATATAAATATCGAGCCGCCCGTCGGCGTTCACGTCCACGATGGTCGCGCCGGTCGTCCAGCCTTTTTCGAGCGATATCCCAGCAGCTTCGGTGATGTCGTCGAACTTGAAATCGCCCCGGTTGAGGTAAAGTTTGGGCTGGTCCTGGTTCGACGTAAAAAGCATGTCGGGCAGTCCGTCGCCGTTGATATCGCCCGTCGCGAGGCCGCCGCCGTTGTAAAAATAGAGGTAATTGAACACGTTGAGTTCCGGTTTTTCCACCAGATTATTGGAAAAATGGA
>JANOQP010000596.1:0-2025 GCA_031414895.1 Saprospirales bacterium | reverse complement strand
CCTCTGGGGCTGATGGCTAAGTTGTTACTAAAAATCAACAAAATGGGCAATCTCCTTTATATCATCGCGGTCATCCTTGTCGTCGCCTGGGCGGTCGGGTTTTTTGCGTACAGCACGGGCGGCATCGTCCATATCTTATTGGTCATTGCAATCATTGCAGTGCTGTTGAAGGTCATCCGGGGCGGTAGAATCACCTGATCTAACCAAATTATCATGAAAAAAATACTGTTCATCGCAGCTATCGCTTTACTGGCGAACGCCTGCACAACCAACGTGAAACCCAAATCAACCAATACCATCCCGCCGCCCGCCGATTCCCCTGGCGAGCCGCACCAATCGCAACAGGGCGGCGCATTTTCCATCACCGCAGAGGCGTTTTATCAGGCCAGTTTGGCCTCAAATACGTCAAAAGGGCAGATCATCAGCCTGCGCCTGTTGCCCGAGGGATGGTATGAAATGACCTCCGACCAGCTCGACAAGACCCCGATAAAAGTGGACACCGGCCTCTGGAAAACCATGCCCGACGGCAACCTCGCGCTCATCCACAAGCCTATGAGCAAAACGGACACCCTGAAAATGGAGTTCAAACCGGACGGCGACAAACTGGTTCACATGGGCAAAAATTACGGTACCACCGGACTGGTTTTATGGGTAAAACCGCTTCCGAAAACACAGTGATTTTTATCAACAAAACCTGTGAATCTTGTAAGTCTTTTCAATAATTGTGCAATGCCCCAAATAAACCGCACCGTCACCTTTGTACCGTGAAAATAAATTCACACCTGCCCCCGCCAATCGCGGGAATCCAATTTTCTACAACATGAATAAATCAATCTTTACGCTGGCCCTTGTGGCCGCGTTTTCGACCGCAGTCTTTATGACGGGTTGCCAATCTTCCTCCGACAAGGCCGACAGGGCACAAGGCAAGGTCGCGGATGCCCAAAAAGACCTGCAAGAGGCCGAGGCAAAAGCCGCCGCCGCCAAAACGAGGGCCGCCGATGAATGGCGGATCTTTAAGGCCGAATCGGAGGTGAAAATCGCCGAAAACGACCGTTCCATTGCCGACCTCCGCGACAAAATGAAGGTCGCCGGCAAAAAAATGACCATCGAATATTCAAAGTCCATCGATGTTTTGGAGGCAAAAAGCAAAGCACTTCGCACAAAAATCGAGACCTACGACACCGATAAAAGCGATTGGGAAGCGTTCAAGCGCGAGTTCAACCACGATATGGACGAGTTCGGGCAGGCTTTCAAGGACCTGACGGTGAACAACAAGAAATAACCGTAACAGATAAACACATGACGACCAGAAAGGGCAGGCACAACAGCTTGCCTTTTTCTTTTACCTTTGCCACCAATGAAAAAAGTGCAAAAAGAACTCCTCGAGGATATCTTCGACGTGACCCGCGAAATACAGGTCAATCACCCCGAGCTCTACAAAATATTGAGCGAAACGCCCCAGTTCACGGAGCACCAATATGGCCACGACATCAGTGCGCGGGACTACAAGCAATATCTCGATTCTTTGAAAAGGCAATTGGCCGCCTTTGATCAGGCCGCAAACCAATCTTCCAACCAATAAATTTCAGAAAAAATGAGCAAGGACAAAGGCAGCAAAGAGACCAAAAAACCAAAGGCCGACAAAACGGTCGCCAAGAGCAAGCCGATTTCGTCGTACCGGAACGAGTCCGGCGGCGGCGCACCGCAGACAAAAATCGAGCCGCCCAAACCGGACTCGAAAAAAGGGAAAGGTTGACCGACCCAACCAATTCGCTCAACCCGCCGTCTTGCTGTTCATCGTTCACCTTAAATTTTGTGCAATGAAAATCAGTAAATCCGTCCTAAAGGCCGTTGCCGTCGGCACTTTCGTCGGCATCGTTTCCACCTCCTGCCAAAAGCTCAAAGAGGACACTCCAGTAAAGGGTGCGCTCGAGCGGTTGCACCTCAAAAAAGAGGCGCCAGCCCCGCCGCCAGACAATTGTCCGGCCTGTGGGATGGGTTGAGGCCGATCCGGTTTTGCTTTAG
>JANOQP010000595.1:0-5501 GCA_031414895.1 Saprospirales bacterium | reverse complement strand
AAAAGGCGGCGAAATAGCTGGGAACGCCCGCCGCGAACTTGAACAAGAAACAGGCGAAAAGGTGGTCAGCCCACGAAATTTCAAAAAACAGTTGGGTGGCGGAGAGCCGTAATTACTCCTCTTTAATTTCCCTCTTTTTCGGAAAATTGAACAAAACCGAGGTCAAAATCGGTAAAAAGAAGATGCCGACGGTGAAAAACGACAGGTATTCGTCGGCTTTGTGGCTTTCGATGGCCTTTGAAAACCAGCTTTCCGGCTGAAAATGCGAGAAAATGGAGGCCGACAATTTCAGCCCCAAAACCCCGATGACCACAAACGCCGCGACCTCCAAAAACGGAAATTTTTCCATCAAAGTGACAAAACCTTGCGCCACAAAACGCATGGCGAGGATGCCAATGAAAACGCCAATCCAGACGAGGTAAATATTGTCGGTGTATGCGACGGCGGCCAAAACATTGTCGATTGAAAAGGCCAAATCCATGAACTCGACCAGGACGACGGTGGCCCAAAACGGCCCCAATCTTCCAAAAAACAGGTTATAAATGGACGATTCCTGTTTGTTCAAAGTGTCGTCGTCGGTCTGCGGGGTATTTTTTTTGCGAAAATAATCAACGGCCAGCCAGAGCAAATAGAGTCCGCCAAGCGGTTTGAGCCACCAGATCTTGATGATCCACGCGGCCAAAACGAGGCAGATGCCGCGAAAAACGTATGCGCCGATGATGCCATATTTGAGGGCCTTGTTGCGCTGTTCTTTCGGGAGGTCGAGCACCATCGTGGCCAAAACTGCGGCATTGTCCACCGACAAAAGGCTCTCGATGATGATGAGGTTGAAAATGATCAGCCCGGCCGCTTTGAGGTCTTGGCCGAGGTATTGTTGCAAAAATTCTATCATTTATGTATGTGTTTGATTGGTCAAGCGGGGCGGTCACTGGGACATGAAAATGGCCTTTTGGTTTTGCTTTTTCTTCAAAAGGCGCGATTCGGGGGGCGAAATAAGTGTTTTTTTCGATGAAAACCTGCCTTTGGCAATGCTCAATTCGATTGCCACCTCGGTAAATTGCCGGATAAATCCATTTTCTTTGACGCAAATTTAACCCAAAAATGCGCCGTACCGACCACCTCGAACGCCTAAAAACAGAACATTTCGACCTACTGATCATCGGAGGCGGCGCGTCGGGAGCGGGCTGTGCGCTCGATGCGGCGGGTCGCGGACTGCGGGTCGCGCTCGTCGAATCGGGCGATTTTGCCGCAGGGACTTCTTCAAAAAGCACGAAACTCATTCACGGCGGAGTCCGCTATCTCGAACAGGCGGTCAAAAATGCCGATTTTGGGCAGCTCAAACAGGTGCGCCACGGCCTCCACGAGCGGCGTGCGATGCTCGAAAGTGCGCCGTTTTTGGCGCGGCCGCTCGAACTGGTCACGCCCTGCACGACTTGGGTTGAGGCTGCTTATTTTTTTGTCGGCTTAAAAATTTACGATTGGCTGGCAGGGCGAAAAAACAACCTTCCATCGGCGAAGTTTTTGTCGAAAAAACAGGTTTTGGAGAAAATGCCCGGCCTCAAAAACTCGGTTTTGTACGCGGCGGTGGCCTATTTTGACGGCCAGTTTGACGATGCCCGATATGCCCTTTTGCTCGCCCTGACCGCCGCCGAACGCGGTGCGACAATGGCCAACTACCTGATTGTCAATGGTTTTGAAAAGGACGCGGACGGAAAAATCACCGCCGCCCGTGTCGAGGATCGATTGACGGGCGACCAATTTTTGATAAATGCGAAACAGGTTCTCAACTGCACCGGCCCGGCCAGCGACACCGTTCGCCAAATGGCAAACCCGGCTCTCGAAACCCGGCTTCGGCCCTCAAAAGGTGCGCATATCCTCCTCCCGCAATCCGTTTTGGGCAACGAAAAGGCCGCGCTTTTGATCCCAAAAACAAAGGACGGGCGCATGGTTTTTGCTATTCCGACGGGCAGCGAACTTTTGGTCGGCACGACCGACACGCCCGCCAGCGAACCTGAAAAAATGGGCAACGAGCCTCTTTTGGGGAAAAAAGAGGCTGCGTTTTTGCTCGAAACCCTCAACCGGTATCTCGAAACACCTGCCCGTTTTGACCAGATAAAAGCTGGGTTTGCCGGGCTGCGGCCATTGATCGCTGCCGAAAAAACACGCTCGACGGCCACGCTTTTGCGCGACCACGAGGTTGAATTTGATGAGCAATCCGGCCTCGTCAGCCTCCTCGGCGGCAAGTGGACGACGTGGCGGCTGATGGCCTCCGATGCGGTCGATTTTGTTTGCAAACAATTGAACATCAATGAGTTATGTTCTACGCAAGGCCTGAAATTGGTCGGAACGGACGGCTTTTCTTTTGATAAATTAGCCGGATTTCAGCAGCGGACGGGCCTGCCGGAAGACGTGGTTTTGCACCTTTTCCAAAATTACGGGAACCATGCGGACGATGTTTTTGAACTGGCCTCGACCAATCCTTCTTTTTCAAAAAAATTGACCAAAAACCGCCCGTTCATCCATGCAGAGGTCATTTATCAAGTGCGCTCGGAAATGGCCGTGACCGTCCGCGATGTTTTGGCACGGCGATGGCGGTTGGAACAGCACAATTGGGCGGCGACCCGGGAATTGATGCCGCTCGTGGCCGATATTTTGGCCGGGGAACTGGGTTGGACCGAGGCCGAAAAAGCGAGAAAACTTGAAGATTATGGGCAGGTTTTGCGAAAAATGAAAAACGCTACAATCAATTGAAAATCAACGATTTATGCACGAAAAACACGATCGCAGCGCCCGTATTTGCTACGTCATCCTCTCGAACATCGGGTTGTTTTATGGCATCAAGTTTTTGGGCTGGCAGTTTTTCCCAATCCTCTACCTTTTTTGGTGGGAAGAATTGATCTCGACCATTTTCGCGGTGCAAAAACTGAAAAACCTGCGCCCATTTTTACTGCAAACCAGTACGCAGACCGACGTTTTGGCGCGCGAGGGCGGGGTGATGGTGCGCTTCTTTTTCCTGTTCGTTTGGCTGGTCTTCGTCATTACTTTGGGGATGTTCGTGATGGCCAAAAAAGAACATTTTGGGGTCAATATCATGACTTTTTTCTTCCAAAACCGGCTTTTCAACATCAACTTGCTCGGTTTTTTGGGACTGCAATTGCTGTCTTTTTTTCCCCGTTTTTTGAAAAGCAACAACCCGACGGCCAGCCCGGAAGAGGTCGAAACGCTCGGCCAGATGATGGACAGGCGCGGCGTCATCATTCATGTCGGGATGATCGCCGGTGCCTTTTTGGGGATGTTCTTCCATGTGGAATGGTTCGTTTGGGGCTTTCTTTTTGTGAAAATCGTGGCAGATCTGGTGGGTGTTTTTTCAGGGAAAGAGGCGAAAAAAGCGACTTTTGACCCATTAAATTTGATAAATAAATTGAAATCATGAAAAAACGAATCCTCCTTCCGCTCCTCTTTTTGGTAAAAATCGCGACAGCGCAAGACACGTTTTCCATCGTCGCAGTGGACAGTATCACGGGCGAGGTCGGCTCGGCGGGCGCATCCTGTATCTCGGCGGACAACCTCGAGCTTTATTTCCCGGGCATAAAACCCGATTTTTTGGGAGACCTGCTGCCCGGCACCGGTGCGATCAATACGCAGGCCAGTTATGTTCCTGAAAACCAACAAAATGCCCGAGCCCGCATGGAGGCCGGAGATTCGCCCGCGCAAGCAATCGCCTGGCTCAAATCGCACGACGTGGACGCAACTCCGGGGGTCCGACAATATGGCATCGTGAAACTCGAAAACGGCCACCCAATTTCGGCGGCCCACACGGGTTCGGGCTGTCAAAACCACAAAAGCCACCGACTTGGGCCAAATTATTCGATTCAGGGAAACATCCTCCTCGGCCCCGGGATCTTGGATTCGATGGAGGCCAATTTTAAAAAAACGACCGGCTGTCTTTCAGAAAAACTCATGGCCGCGATGCAGGGCGCAAAAGTGCCGGGTGCCGACACGCGCTGCTTATCGAACGGCACTTCCTCCATGTTTGCATTTATAAAGGTCGCTCAACCGGGCGACGACGCGGCAAACCCATCGCTCCGTCTTTATGTTGCGCTCAATCCTGTTGGTATCGAACCAATTGATTCTTTGCAAAAAATGTTCGATGGCGTGCCGCATTGCACCGTTTCTGCGGGCGAAACCGGGGCAGTTTTGGCGGTTTCCATCGAGCCGAACCCGACTTCGGGCGTGGTGACCTTGCGTTTTGCAGAAGGCGAAAAATTGGATTTGGCCATTTTTGACAGCTTGGGCAGGTTGCTCGGACAGCGGGAGGCGGTCGCCCCTGGCGAACAGGTGGTTTTGCCGGGAAAAGGTGTTTTTTTACTAAAAATAACGGGCAAATCCGGAAAATCTGCAACCCATCGGGTGATTGTGGATTGAGGTCAAAAAATCAAAATTCCGGGCCAACCCAAAACCCGGGCCGCATTTGGGCGAAAACCACAAAAAAAGCCTTGTCGGTCAACATTGATCGGCAAGGCTTTTTTACAAAAAAAAACGACCCCGGTGGACATCCGAGGCCGCCCTAAAGTTGGGTCTGGTGTTTCCAGGTATGGGAGTGCAACTGCAAAAAAAAGCGGACTTGGCACTCCACCTGTTTCATTCGCAGCGGAAAAATACCGCTGGTGTTCGTTTTGCAAAATGGTTTGGCTTTTTTTTGAAAAAATATGCCGCCAAACCTCGTTTCTTTCCCGCAGAATTTGGCCGCCAAATCGTTTGCCAAAAGCTAATGCCCACCAAATTATGCAATACGGATTTATCATCGATAACCGAAAGTGCATCGGCTGCCATGCCTGCACGACGGCCTGCAAACAGGAACACGAAGTCCCGGTCGGTGTGTTCAGGACCTGGGTCAAACAGGTCGAAAAAGGCCAGTTCCCCAACACGCGCCGCGTCTTTTCGGTCATGCGCTGCAACCATTGCACCGACGCGCCCTGTGTCGAGATCTGTCCGACCGAGGCACTTTTTATCCGAAAGGACGGCATCGTCGATTTCGACAAAAACCGCTGCATCGGCTGTAAAAGCTGTATGCAGGCCTGCCCATATGATGCGCTTTATATCGACCCGGAGACCCGGACGGCTGCAAAATGCAACTATTGCGCCCACCGGACGGACATCGGTTTGGAGCCTGCCTGTGTCAATGTCTGCCCCGAGCACGCCATCATTTCGGGCGACATGGACAACCCGATGACCGAGATCGCGCAGCTCCTCGCCCGCGAGACCGTGACCGCCCGGAAAGTTGAAAAAGGCACGAAACCGAACCTCTTTTATATCGACGGCGACAGCGCGACGCTCGTCCCGACGGCGACGGCACGGCACGAAACGACCGCCCTGACCGGGCAAACGCGGGGCGTTGGGCATTTTGCGAAGGAGACGGAGCGGCTGGCGTATCATGGGAGCGATCTGATTTCGACCCTTTTGGAGCCGACCGCGACCTATCCAGCCCCCCCGACCCCCCC
>JANOQP010000594.1:0-1727 GCA_031414895.1 Saprospirales bacterium | reverse complement strand
GGAATTTCTTACAGTCAACATGGCGCTTCGCACCTGTTTAGCGTCTTTCCCTCTCACCCTTCCGTTCTGCCAAAACAACGAACTTTGTTTCGATTCAACTCTTCGTTTTTACCACCGCATAAACGTATGAGGGTCTGCCCAAGTTTTGCAGGAATTTTGAGCAATTGCACGCAAGTTTCGTGCGATTTATTGAAAATTCGAGCCTGAATCTGCGCAGACCCTTACAGGGTGACAGGGTGGTTGAATTTGAATTTAGTGCTTTTTTTTATCTAAAAATCCTTAAGTAAACGACATTGCCCCAACGGGTTCACCAGCCGCTCGTATTCCCCAAAAAGATAGGCCACCCGCTCCATCTCGCTCCCGAACGCCGTCGCCCGGTAGCACCCGTCCACCGCCCGGTCGCGCATTTGGTGCGACCTCACGGTTCTATTGTCCCGTCCCATCATCGTCATCCAGCCCACGAATCAACCGGAAATGTGCCACCTCCTCCCGGATTTTTGCGGCAAGCTCGGCCTCGGTCGGGAGATAAAGCAGATAGTTCGATGCGAACAATTGCTGGCTCTCGCTCAAAACGGAATACCGGGCCACGGCATCGTCTTTTTCGGAACAAAGGACTATGCCGATGGTCGGGTTGTCGTCGGGGCCGCGCTTTCTGTCTTCGTAATAGCGGACGTAAAAATCAATTTGCCCAATGTCCTGATGGGTCAGTTCGCCGATTTTCAGGTCGAGCAAGACGAAACATTTCAGCAGGTAATTGTAAAAAACAAGGTCGATGTAAAACTCCTTCGTGTCCGTTCGGATGCACTGTTGCCGGGCCACGAAGGCAAATCCTTTCCCCATTTCGAGCAAAAATGCCTGCAAATGGTCCATTATCGCCTGTTCGAGGTCTTTTTCATAAAGACGGTGGTCGGCGCGGAGGTTAAGGAATTCCAGCACGAACGGGTCTTTGATGAAATCCGCCGGGCCGTTCGGCAATGCCCGGATATTTTCCGTGGCCTCGTCGCGGACTCCCTGTTTGTCGGTCGTCAAGGCCAGCCGCTCGTAATAATGCGACCTTATCTGGCGGTCGAGGGCGCGGGTGCCCATTGTTCGTTGGCGGCCTCGTCCATGTACCACAGCCGAGCGGACTGGTTTTGAACACGGATAAGGCTGCGGTAGTGGGTCCAGCTCAATTCTGAACGCAGTGCGTTCAATATTGGAAAGACCTGATAGAACTTCCTAAAATAGTACAGATTCCGTTCGTCAACGGCTTCGCCAAAATCCAGAACGAGCTTTTTTGCCAGCAACCGAATGAGCTGGGTGCCATAATCCGCCCGCTCCTTCCCCGCTTGTTCCTCTTCCACAATGAGCCCACCCTGTCTCCCAATAGGCGCGGACCATGAAAAAATCGACCGCCCGGTACGCGCCCCGGCGGGCTTCGAGCAAAACGGCCCGGATGCTTTCGTAAAGCTGGTTGATATTGGTTGTGTTTCCATAAATGTCGGTGCCCCCGTTTTGCACATTTCGCCGGGGCGGGGCTAAAATTGATGATTTTCAACAAAATGTTGCCCATTCGCCTGCCATGTTTTTCACATTTTTATTTTTTGTTTTTCTTCTTCACCCCCTCCACCGCCAGCCCCAACGGGTTCATTGGCCGCCCGCATTCTCCCAAAAAATAGGCCGTCCGCCCCATCCCGCTCCTATAAACAGGGCATTGAAAGCGGCCCAAAAAGATAGCCATCAAATAA
>JANOQP010000593.1:0-2525 GCA_031414895.1 Saprospirales bacterium | reverse complement strand
TTCGTGGTCACGCCTCCCGGAACTGTTCAAACCGGATGACCGTCGCGTACCCCGCACCGCCCGCCTCGACCTCCGGCCTGCCCTTCAATTTTTTGCTTAACATCTCCACGAGGCCGGTGCCGAACGACGTGCTTTTTTCTTTTTCAAAAACCCCGTTTTTGCCCACGCCGTCGTCGGCGACGCGCAGACAGAGCTTCCCATCAACGTCTTTCCAAAGTGAAATCTCCACCGCGCCCGCCCGCCCGCCGGGGAAGGCGTATTTCAGCGAATTGGTCACCAGCTCGTTGATTATCAGCCCCAACGGGATGGCCGTGTCCACGTCGAGGCGCAGCGGGTCGAGGCGGTAGCTGATTTTCACCCGGTCGTCGTGGAGGCCGAACGAGTCGAGCAGCGTGTCGCCGAGTTCGTGGATGTATTCGGGCATCTCGACGGCGGCAAGTCGGTCGCCCATGTAGAGTTTTTGGTGGATGAGGCCCATCGCGTCCACCCGGTTTTGCCCCTCGCGGACGGCATCGAGGGCGGTTTCGTCCTTGATTTGCCGCGACTGCAAATGCAGGAGGCTGGACAAGACCTGCAAATTGTTCTTCACCCGGTGGTGGATTTCCTTTATCAAAAAGGTCTTTTCGGCGTTGCGCTTCCGCAAAATCCGGGTCAGCCGGAAAAGCAGGGCCCCCGCGAGCGCGACGAGCGCGAGGATGCCGCCGACGAGCCAGAGCGTGCTGCGCTGCCGGGCAATCTGCCCTTGCTGCCCAGCGATGGTGGCCTCTTTTTGGGCGGTCTCATATTTTGTTTGGAGCTCCGACATCCGCACCGAGTTTTCCGAGTTGAGCAGGCTGTCGCCGACCGCTTCGCCCCTTTTTTTGAAAAAATAGGCGGAATCGAACTTGCCCAGCCCGGCGTACCCCTCGGCCAGCTGCAGGTCGGTCTGCGAATCGAGGAGGCGGTTGCCGCCCCCGGCAATCACCCGTTTGGTTTCGAGGCCGAACGAGACGGCCTTGCGGAAACCGCCCATGAGCAGGTGGGAGGTGGCGATGTTGTGCAGGCAGGTGGCCTCCTGGTAGCCGATGCGGCGGCTGATGCGCAGGGCTTCCTCGTTGGTGGCGAGGGCTTCCGGGTGGCGTTTCAGGTTTTGGAAGATGTTGCCGATGGACATGAGCGAGTTGGCGATGTTGATGGAGTCGCCGAGCTTTTTGCAGATGGCGAGGCACTCGTTTTGCAGGGCGAGCGCCTTTTCAGGTTCGTTCGATTGGAGCGCGATGTCGCCCAGCAATTGGAGGCAATAGGCAATCTGGGCGGAGTCTTCGACTGCCCGGCCCAGTTCCAGCGATTTTTGGGTGTATTTCCCGGCATCCGGGAATTTCTTCTGTGCATAGAGCAGGCTCCCAATCTTGGAATAGGCCACCCCGAGGCCCTTTTGGTCGCCGAGCTTTTCGTAAATCCCGACGGCCTTGAAGGCGTACTCGTTGGCCTTTTCATAGTTGCCGAGGCGCTTGTGAACGTAGGGCAAATTGGCGTAGACCCTCGCCAAATCTTTCAGGTTGCCCTGTTGCTCAAAGCCCCGGGCGGCGAGGTTCCAGCATTGCAGGGCCGAGTCGAGGCGGCCACTGTTGGCATGGACCCTGCCGAGGGCGTAGTCCATTTTGGGCAGCCATTCCGGGGCGTTGAGCCGTTCGGCGATGGCGCGGCCTTTCAGCAAGAGCCCGGCCTCGCGGCGCGAATCGCTCTGCGAGAATTTTCTGGACAGGGCGAGGATCCGCCCGATTTTGGCGGTGTCGTCCGGCAGTTTCAGGACGGCGGCGGCGAGGCTGTCGAGCGGCGGCTGGTTTTGTGAAATGCCCTTCCCCGCTAAAAGGCCCAACAGAAACAGACAGTTGAACAGGTGTTTCATACCGATTTTTTTAAGTCTATTTTGATTTCAAGTTGCTCGAATGTCAAGCTTAACCACGATGTCACCCTGTAAGGGTCTGCCCAGGATTTACCGCAAATCATCCTTTCACCACGGCTTTCTATCTTCCATGCCCAACGTCCAAACTGGCAAACCTCCTTTCTCCTTTTCTTTTTCGCTGTTCAAAAACCGCCATTCAGGGTTGAAGAATCGAATGAGTTCCTCCTTTTTCTTTCTCGTCAAATTTTTGATGGCCTTTTCACGACCGATGGCCTCCTGAATGCTCGACGAATACTCAAAATAGACAAGGTTGAAACAGCAATACTTTCCGGCAAATGATTTTTGCTCGCCCCAAGAATGCGCTTTGTGCTCTTCCATTCTTCTGTCGAGGTCATTGGTGACTCCCGTGTAAAGGGTCGTTTTGGCAGGGTTCGTGGTAATGTAGGTGTAGTAATTGTGAAATTTCATTTGCGCTGAATGATAAATTCGTGGTGATGTCTGGGCAGACCCTCATACGTTTATGCGGTGGTAAAAACGAAGAGTTGAATCGAAACAAAGTTCGTTGTTTTGGCAGAACGGAAGGGTGAGAGGGAAAGACGCTAAACAGGTGCGAAGCGCCATGTTGACTGTAAGAAATTCC
>JANOQP010000592.1:0-3668 GCA_031414895.1 Saprospirales bacterium | reverse complement strand
TCCTATATGCTCACGCTGACGATCGTCGACAATGATGCCGTCGTCGGCGGGTTCCAGGTGGTTGCCACGAACGGGGTGAACAATGCCCAAAGGGGCACGTTCACCGCTGGGGCCGGCTCGCAAATAGTCCCTGGCTCTGGGCGGATCATCCACAATGCGCCGCTGGCCTTTGTTGGTGGGCAGGCCTCTTGGGAATTTTCATGGACGGCCCCACCTTCTGGCCCGCCCATCGAAGTCAAGTTTTATGCGTCCGGAAATGCGGCAAACGGGATGAACGGATCGAACAATGACTACGGATATATCAGCACCGAAATCGCGGCCTTGCCCATCGAACTGGCTCATTTTTCCGCAAAAAAGGCCGAAAACAACAACGTCCAGCTTTTTTGGAAAACTTTTTCGGAGACCAACAACGACCAATTTGTCATCGAACGGAGCATCAACGACCGCGATTTTGAGGCTGTCGGGACGATAAAGGGCAACGGAACGACGACCGAGCCACGGGAATATGCCTTCCGCGACCGCCCCGTTTTTGGGGAAAAAGCGACCGCCAAATACCGCCTCAAACAAGTTGATTTTGATGGAAAATCGACCCTTTCGAAAATCGTTTCCGTTGAAATCGGCGGCCCAAATACATTCGCAATCCTCCCGAACATCGTCCAACCGGGTGAGGCTGTCCGCCTCCAAACGGGCGATTTTGAGAACGAAGCGACTTTTGAAGTGTTTGATTTTTCGGGAAAATTGGTGCGCCGACAGTTTTTCGCGCCTGGCCCCGATTCGTTTTCATTGCCGACAGACGACCTGAAAAGCGGGCAATATTTGGTTCAGGCCGCGCAGGGGCAATCGGTTTCGACGGCCACTTTTTTGGTTTTTTGAACAATGGCCGGGCCAATTTTTATGTAAATCGAAAGTAGCTGGTTAGCAGGCAACACGGATTGGACAGATTGGTCACGGATTTCCACAGATTTTTTTTGTTGGACAAGCCTAAAAAGCAAATTCGTGTAAATCTGCGACCAATCTGTCCAATCCGTGTTGCCTGCGAACCAGTTACATTCGAAAATCGAATATAAAACGGGCCGATAGAATTCCTGAAAACCTTAAACCAGTGTTTTCAAAAAAGCGAGTTGCCCCAAGTGATAAATATCGTGCTGCACAACCCCGCCGAGCAGGTATTTCAGGTCAAAATCGCGCCCGACGACCCGGCTCCGAAGTTGCCGCCCGTCCATTTTTATCAAAAAGGCCAGCAACCGCGCCTGCGTTTCTTCCAGTTTTTCGAGCGAGTTTTTCCAGCCATTTTCACCTCCGGGCGGCATCGGCCATTCCTCCGGGGATTTATATTTGAGGTCGAATGAGTCGTTTTTGGCCAATTTTTCCAATAAATAAAGCCGCCAAGCGATGACATGCAGCAAAATCCGGTGGATGGTGCGGCCATCTTTGAGCGGCGCAGCGTTGGCTTTTTCCGCCGTCAGGCCGTTCAAATGATGGAGGTACGAATAGCCGAACCACGGATCGCCGTCGTAAATCTTTTCGAGGTCGGCAATGAGTGCGGGCATCCATTTCATGTTTCGGGCAATTTTTTGACAGAAGATTTTCGGTAAAATTAGTCCGCCCGGCGGGCGGTTTCGTTCCTTTGAACCTGCAAAATTGGCAAAATTGCAGCAGCCCCAAAGCCGAAAACCGGTTCCCTTTTCATTCAATTCAACCATGCGCACATGAACAAGACCATTTTACAAACCCTATTCGCACTGTTTTTTTTCGTGCCGCCGTTTGCCGAACGAGCTGCCTGTCAGACAACCGTTTTTGTCTCTGTGAACATGTCGGCCGCGGCGATTGACCCGGCTGGCGTTTTTGTCGCGACCCCTTCGGGCGATGCCCAAATGGTCGATGGCGGCAACGGCAACTGGTCTGCAGCGCTGGTCGCTCCAAATTTTTCCACCATAAAATACCGTTTCAAAAACGGCGCGGCCACCGAGCCGACCGCCGACCTTTCAAGTTGTGGGGCTGCCGATGGATCGGGCGGTTTTTGGCGCACGGCGACCGTCGCGACCCAAGATTTGACCGTGCCGATTGTTTGTTTTGGAAAATGCGGCGGCTGCCCGTTGCCCTGTGCGACCGACCCGGACGGATTGGTCTGTGAAAATTTCAACACTTACGCGCTTGCCCCAATTGGGTCGCAGACCATCCATTTTTCGGGTCAAAACGGCGTGGACGGCGGCCCGGAGGATCCCTCGGTTTCCGCTGCGCAATCGAGCGACGGCGGCAATTCGCTCAAAATTTCGGGCGACAACACGGGCGGCGCGACCCCAAACTCGACTGTCCTGCGCCTCGGGAACAAGTCCACCGGCAAGTTTGACCTCGCGTGGAAAATGTTCTGCCCGACCGGGAAGACCGCTTTTTTCAATATCGACAGCGACGAGGCGGGCTTTGGCCCGATCCTCACGGTCGTCGTCAGCCCGACGGGCGATGTGTTTTTGATCAGCGGGAACGGGCAGACAGTTGGAAAATGGAAGCTCTCGAACGATTCGTGGGTCGATTTCCGGCTCCTCGCCGACCTCGATGGGGATGTCGCGCAATTGCGAATCGGTCAAAATTTTTCGCAGAACATGGCTTTTAGCGGCTCGCTCGGCGGCCTCAATTTCAGCGGGATCGCGGCGAACACCGAGTTTTTTATTGATGAAATCGAGTTCCGCCAAAACGCCCTTTTTGTGGTGAGCCTCGACGATTGCCAATCGGCCTTCGACCTCGCGCCCTATCTCGCGGGCGGTGCGACGACGGTTTCAACCGCGCTTTTTGACAATTCGACGGCGACGGCAGAGACCGGTTTGGCGGGCGTGGATTGTTTCACGGAAATACTTTTTGGCGGCACCGAAGAAATTCAGAACAGCCTTTGGTACAAATTCGAGGGCAACGGCCGTACTTATCAGGTCCAGACCGCGCCCTGCGATGCCGGCACGGCATATCTCGACGGCGGCGACACCCAAATGGCGGCCTACACGGGCGCGGATTGCGCGAGCCTCGTGCCGATCGGTTGCAACGACGACCTCGGTTTTTCGTTCGCGGGCGATTTTCGGGCTGGGTTGGTGATCGCTTCCGAAATTGGGAAAAGCTACCGCCTTTTGGTGGACGGTTTTGACGGGACGGCGGGGAAATTCTGTCTCCAATTCACCCAATTTCAACAAATCACCTTTCAGGTCGATGCCAGCCAGATTGGCACAATCGACCCGCTCGGAATGCACATTCAGGGCAGTTGGGACGGCTGGACGGTCCCGCACCCGATGACCTCGGCGGGCAACGGCGCTTGGCAATATTCAATCACCATCCCCCCCGGCGCGATCGTAGAATGGAAGTATCAAAACGGCCCCGGTGGCTGGGAACCCGATGCCGCGCTCGCGGCCTGCGGCGTGGCAAACACGTTCGGCGGCTTCAACCGCGTCCTGAATGTTACTGGAGATTTGATCCTGCCAGCGGTCTGTTTTTCGAGATGCGATACTTGCGCGACCACTGGTTGGTATGACGATTGCGCATTCGCGGAAAATATTTCGGCCTATTTTGGCCAGGGCCTCAATGTCGTTTCGACCTCCCCGACCTACACGAACGAGAACGCGACCACCGGACTTGACGACCCGACCGAGGGCTTTGAATGTTTCAACGAGGGCCCCGCGACGCTCGAC
>JANOQP010000591.1:0-12981 GCA_031414895.1 Saprospirales bacterium | reverse complement strand
GGCCGGAGCCTATGGCGTCCTCAAACCGGTTGGCCTCGCGGTTCAGCGCGTGGAAGCGGAACAGCTTGTCGAGGATGATGCTCCACGACCACAGGGACGCCGCGCCTAAGCCGATCATCACCGACTTCACGACCGAACCATCGGTTGATTGCAGCAACCCAGATGGCTCGATCACCATTTTCTCGACCACCAACAATGATTGCGCGGTCCAATACAGCATCAATGGTGTTGATTACCAAGCCAGCAATACGTTCACGACGATGCAGGCCGGGACCTATACCATTTATGTTCGATCCGCCGACGGCTGCATTGCGACGGACGAAGTGACCGTTCAAGGTCTCGTTCCCCCGCAAATTGTGTCCGCACCATTCGGGATTTATCTCTGCGAAGATGATTTGACCTTGATCGAAATCTCCATCGACCAACCGATCGCCTCGGTGGACATCGTCGGAACGGCGGGCTATTTGCCGCCATTTATTTCCGACAGCACGGTGTCGTTCGTCGGTTCGCTCAACGGTTTATTCTCGAATTACACCGTGACGATCACGGCGGCCAACGGCTGCACGGTCCAGCATACGGTCTATTTGATCCGCATCAGCGATCCTGTCTCTGATTTCGTCATCATCGAACCGGCGTGCGACAATGCCCCGGTCTGCATGAAGTTCACCGGACAATCCACGCCGGATGCCACCCTGAACTGGACCGTTGCCGATGGCACGATTGTGTACAGCAGCCCTGCCACAGCGAGCGATCCAGCTGGCGCGAACATTTGCGTACAATTCCCATCGCCCGGTTTCCGCATGATCATGCTGGAAGTTGATGATGCGGGCTGCACCGACCTCCACACGGAGGGCGTGAACGTGAAAAAAGCCCCGATCGCACTTGCAGGCCCAGACCAGACGATTTGCCTCGGCGATTCGGCCACCTTGATTGGCAACAATGTCGGTGCCGTCCGTTGCTGGTGGGAGCCAACTTTGCCGCTCGGCAATTATGTCCCCGATTGCGACACGACCGTTTCGCCCATCGTGACGACCAGTTACGTTCTTTGGGTCTGCGACAACAACAATTGCAAGGACACCGACACGGTCACCGTCGAGGTGAACACGGTTGCCCCGGACGCTGGTTTTGATACCGAAATCTGCGCGGGCGACTGCGCTTTATTTACCGCCACGGGCGGCATAACCTATCTCTGGAGCACGGGCGCGACGACGGCCACGGTTACCGTTTGCCCGGTTGCGGATGCCACTTACTACGTCACCGTGACGAGCGCGGATGGTTGCACGGGCGTGGATTCGGTCGATGTGATCGTCCATCCGCTGCCCGACGCGGTCGGCTGCGCGGACAAGGATATTTGCAACGGCGAATGTGTCACGTTGATCGCGGCGGGACTTCCGACCACCTCCACTTTTGATTTTGAATGGAGCACCGGATCGACCCTCCCGATTGCTGCCGTTTGCCCGACCGTCACGACGGATTATTATGTGACCATCACCGATGAAAACGGCTGCATGGCCGACGACACGGTGCGCGTCAATGTCTTCCCGACACCGACCGCCGACGCTGGCCCCGACCAGACCATTTGCGCCGGGAACTGCACGACCCTCACGGCCACGGGCGGCATCTCTTATCTGTGGAGCACGGGCGGCACGACAGCAGCCATTGCTGTTTGCCCTGCTGCCTCAACTGATTTTTACGTCACCGTCACCGACGCGAACGGCTGCACCGATGCGGACACCGTGCGGGTGAACATCCTCCTTTTCAACGGAAATGTCAGCCCCGATCAGTCAATCTGCTCCGGCGGTTGCACGATGATCATGGCATTCGGCGGCGTTACCTATAATTGGAGCAACGGTGTCGTTGAGTCGATGAACGTGGTTTGCCCAACCGCGACGACGACTTATACCGTTACAATTACAAATGCCCTCGGCTGTATCGATATCGACACGGTCGTGGTGAACATCAATCCGTTGCCGACGGCAAATGCCGGCCCGGACGTGACGATTTGCGAACCGGGATGCGTCATCCTGACAGCCACGGGCGGCGTGACCTACGCATGGCTCCCGCCGACCGGATTGACAAATCCCGCTGCCGCCTCGACCAAAGCCTGCGTCACCGGGACAACGACCTATACCGTCGTCGTGACCGATGCCAACGGCTGCATCGACACCGACGAGGTGACGATTACCGTCCAACCGCTCGTCGGTTCGGCGGGGCCAGACCAGGGCATTTGCGCCGGGCTTTCTGCCACTTTGACGGCCTCCGGCGGCACTTCCTACCTTTGGAGCAACGGTGCAACGACGGCCACCACTTCGGTCACGCCAGCGGCGGCGACCACTTATACGGTGACCATCACCGGGGCGAACGGCTGCACGGATGTTGATGATGTGACCGTGACGATTTACCCATTGCCTTTGGCTAATGCCGGCGCGGACCAAACAATTTGCGCTGGCCAATCGGTCACCTTGACCGCAACTGGCGGCGGCACATACGCTTGGAGCACGGGCGCAACGACCTATTGGATCGCTGTTTCGCCTGCGGCAACGACCACTTATACCGTCACCGTGACGAGCGTCGCGGGCTGCACGGCCACCGACCAAGTGACCGTCACGGTCAATCCGGCGGCCACGGCCAGCGCGGGCGCGGACATCACAATCTGCACGGGCGGCTGCGCAACTTTGACAGCTTCCGGCGGCGGCACCTATCTGTGGAGCAACGGCGCAACGACCCCGGGCATAAATGTCTGCCCAGTATCGACGACCACTTATACCGTCACCGTCACCACGACGGGCGGTTGCACGGCAACGGACGCGGTTGTGGTCACGGTCTCGCCCGCACCGACTGCGGACGCGGGCCCAAACCAGACCATCTGTTTCGGAAAATCCGCGACCCTCACGGCAACCGGCGGCACCGTTTTCGCATGGAGCAACGGCGGTTCGACCGCTTCCATCACGGTCAGCCCGGCAACCACGACAACTTATACCGTCACCGTGACGAACGGCATCGGCTGCACCGCGACCGATCAGGTCACGGTCACGGTCGTGCCAAACCCATCGGTCTCGATCACGCCGGGAGACGTGGCAATCTGCCCCGGATCTGGCATTTGGCTCGCCGCAACGCCCGGTTTCGTGAACTATGGATGGGCCCCGGCTGCGGGATTGAACCCAACGAACGCAGCGCAGGTTTTGGCCAGCCCGACCGTCACGACGACCTACACGGTCACCGTCACCGACGGAAATGGTTGCACCGCGACCGCCTCCGTCACGGTCACGGTCAAACCGGCGACGATTGTTGAGCTTGGCCCAGACCAAACGGTTTGCAGCGGAGCATGCACCACTTTGAACGCAGGAACAGGCGCGACTGCCTATCTCTGGAACACTGGCGCAACGACACAGACCATCAACGCCTGCCCGACCGTCCCGACCGTTTATTCGGTCACGGTCACCGGCACGACGGGCTGCACGGCCTCCGATTTTGTTTTGGTGAACATCGGCGGCTCGATTTCCGCGACAGCGGGCCCGAACTCCACGATCTGCACGGGCGGTTCCGCCAATATCACGGCCACGGGCGGCGGCACTTATTTGTGGAGCAACGGCGCGACGACGGCAACCATTTCGGTCAGCCCTGCCGCAACGACCATTTATACGGTGACGGTTTCCGGGACGAACGGTTGCACGGCAACTGCCTCCGCGATGGTCACGGTCAATCCATCGCCTTCGGCAAATGCGGGCCCAGATGTCGCCATTTGTGGCGGCTCAACGGCCAATTTGACCGCAACCGGCGGCACATCCTACGCATGGAGCAACGGCGGCAACCTGGCAACGATCACCGTTGCCCCGGCATCAACAACAATCTACACGGTGACGGTCACCTCGGCGGCTGGCTGCACGGCCACCGACCAAGTGATGGTCTCCATCAATGCGCCAGCCATCGCAAATGCGGGCCCTGACCAAACCGTTTGTGTGGGCCAATCGGCCACGCTGACGGCCACGGGCGGCGGCACCTACGCTTGGAGCAACGGCGCGAACACCGCCTCCACGACCGTCAACCCGGCCTCGACGACATCCTATACAGTCACCGTCACCAGCACGGGCGGCTGCGTCGCAACGGATGCCGTGACCGTCACCATCGACGCAGGCCCAACGGCCAATGCGGGCGCGGATCAATCGGTTTGCCCTGCCCAATCGGCCACTTTGACGGCCACAGGCGGCACGTCCTACGCATGGAGCAACGGCGCGAACACCGCCACCACGACCGTCAGCCCGGCGGCCACGACCACTTATACGGTCACGGTCTCGAACGCTGGCGGCTGCACCTCGACGGATGCCGTCACGGTCTCGGTCAATCCTTCGCCTTCGGCAAATGCCGGTTCGGATGTCGCGATCTGCGGCGGTACGACGGCCACTTTGACGGCCACGGGCGGCGCGACCTACGCATGGAGCAACGGCGGGAACACGGCCGCCATCCTTGTTTCGCCTGCGGCAACGACCACCTACACGGTAACGGTCACTTCCGCGGCAGGCTGCACGGCCACCGACCAAGTGACGGTGACGGTCAATCCATTGCCTTTGGCAAATGCGGGTGCGGACGACCTCATTTGCATCGGCGAATCGACCACGCTTATCGCTTCCGGTGGCACGGCGTACGCATGGAGCAACGGCACAAATTCAGCTTTGAACATCGTCACCCCGGCCACGACGACGACCTACACGGTCACCGTCACAGGCGCATCGGGTTGCACGGCCACGGATGCCGTGACCGTCACGGTCGATAACGGCCCAACGGCCAATGCGGGCGCCAATCAAGTGCTTTGCAGCGGAAATTCGGCCACATTGACCGCCACGGGCGGCACTTCCTACCAATGGAGCAATGGCTCGACCAATGCCTCCATCACCGTCAGCCCGATTGCCTCGACCAATTATTCGGTCACGGTGACCAATGTCAACGGCTGCACCGACACCGACCAAGTGGCCGTGACGGTCGTGCCGAAACCAAACGTCAGCGTAACCCCGCAAGACGTGGCCATCTGCCCCGGTTCGGGCATTTGGCTCGCGGCAACGCCCGGTTTTGCAAGCTACGCATGGGGCCCGGCAGCCGGACTGAACCCGACGAATGCCGACCAGGTCCTCGCCAGTCCGCTCGTGACAACGACCTACACGGTCACGGTCACGGATATCAACGGCTGCACGGCGACCGCTTCGACGACCGTCACCATCAAGCCCGGCCCGACCGCAAATGCTGGCCCCGACCAGTCCATCTGCGTCGGTCAATCGGCCACGCTGACCGCAACGGGCGGTGTTAGCTATGCATGGAGCAACGGCGCGACGACCGCCTCCACGACCGTCAATCCGGCCGTGCCGACCATTTACACCGTGACGGTCACCGGCCCGAACGGCTGTACCGCGCTCGACAATGTTTTGGTAAATACCAACGGCACGATTTCCGCTAATGCGGGCGCAGACCAAACGGTTTGCGCGGGCCAACCGGCCACGTTGACCGCTTCCGGCGGCACGAACTATGCATGGAGCAATGGCGGATCGACCGCTTCGACGACCGTCAATCCGGCCTCGACGACGACCTACACGGTTACCATCTCGAACGGTTCGGGCTGCACGGGCACCGATCAAGTGACGGTCAATGTTGGCAATCTCAACGCCACATTGACGGCCACTTCGGCGGTCTGCTCGGCTGAAAACGGCAGCATCAACGTCTCGATCTCGGGCGGAACAGCACCTTACACGGTTGCATGGGCCGGCCAAGAATCGGGCAGCACCCCGAACGCGACCTCGCCGCACAATATCCCGAACCTTGCCGCTGGCAACTATTCGGTCACGGTGACGGGCGCAAACGGTTGCTCGAACAGCCAATCGGTCGCTGTCCAACAGACCCAATCGCAATTCACGGTATTGACCAACAACACCATCAAAGCGGATTGCAACGGCGGCACGAATGGCCAGATCAGCGTCATCATCAACAACGGCACCGCCCCTTACACCATCTCGGTGAACAATGTGGTGAAGGCCACCAACGTCAACGTGAACCCGACCGCCCTCAACGGCTATGCCGCTGGCGTTTATACGGTCAGCGTGACGGACGCAAACGGATGTGCGCAATCCTCGACCGTCACGGTCACGGAGAAAACACCACCGACGCTCACGGCCGCCGAAATCGACCCGATCCAGCCTTCCTGCTTTGGCCTCGCCAACGGTTCGGTCTGGGCGGTCACGGCACAGGTCTTGGAACTTTACAGCGGCACGACCCTCCTCGGCGAACTGCCCGTCTCGAACCTCGCGGCTGGCACTTACAAAGTGCGCAAAACGGTCAGCAGTTGCTATACCGAAATCAGCGTGACACTCGTCGCACCGGCTCAAATTGTGGTCAATGCGACCATCACTTCCCAAGCGAACTGCTGCGGAACGAACGGTGCAGCCTCGGCCTCGGCCACGGGCGGCACGGGCGCATACACTTACAATTGGGGCGGCGGCAAAATTGGCGCAGTCCAAAACAACTTGAACGCGGGCGTTTATACCGTCTCGGTCAATGATGCGAATGCTTGCCAAGCGACGGCGACGATCACGATAGTCCCGGATTGCAGCGGCTGCGATGACATTGTTGCAGTTGATTCGATTGCCGGAACGGTTGGCGACTCGGTCGATGTTTGCCTCCCGCTGACGCAAACCGCGCTCGAATATTACGACCTTTTGGTGGACGGCCAGATTTATCAGGGCAGCTACCACGGTTGTGATTTTGACAGCATCGTTGCTTACAGCTACGCGGCGGTCCTCGCTTCCGGCCCTGCGCCATATCGCCTGCTCTCATGGACCTGCAACGGCAACACGTTCTCGAACAAGGATTTCAACACATTCGCGCAGCTTGCCGACTCGATGCAAATTTGGGACCCTGCCGGCAATTGGGCGAACAACGCACCCGCTCAATCCATCATCGGTGGCGACTTCAACAACTCGGCTGCCTATGGTTCGATGCTCTGGACGAACACCACCAACTGGATCGAATCGACGCTCAACCCGAACTATATCAGCGTTGCCCAAGGCACGCAGATCAAGGTCCCCGGCACGATCGGCAAGCACACCATTGTTTTGACCGACCCGGCCACTTGCTGCAAGGACACGGTTTGCGTCTATGTTTCGCCGATCGATTCGCCTTCGCCCGAATCGGTCACGCTCAACACGCCGTTTGAAACTGCGGTCAACTATTGCCTCGACCTGTCCGAACTGACCGGCCCGATGACCAGCGTTTCTTTCTGCAATGCGCCCGATTACGGCACCATTTCAATTGTTGGAAATTGCCTGACCTACACGCCGAACGGCGGGTACACCGGAACGGACAATTTCTGCCTGATCATTTGCTCCGGCACGGTCTGCGACACCACTTATATCACGGTGAACGTCGGCGCGCCCGGTTGCGATGATATTGTCACCGAGGAATCGGTCAATGTTCAGGCCACGGCCTGCAACGCCACCGCGACCGTCTGCGTGGACATCCCGAACGCCCAGATTTTGGGCTATACCATCACCGACAACGGTGCAGCTTATGCAGGCACCTATGGCGGTTGCGATTTCGACACTTCGTACAATTACCTCACCGTGACCATCCCGGGCGGCGGCAATAGCGGCCCGTACAATGTTTCGTGGTTGATCGATGGCGCGGCAAACACCGGCACCTTCCAAAACATCGCGGGCCTCGTCTCGTGGATGAACAACGTGGACCCGGGCGCGGCTTGGATATTCAATCCAACGACGCAGTCCATCAATGGCGGCATCAACGGCACGGTCTATGGCACGATGACGTTCAGCGGCGCAAGTGGCACCGGCTCGGCGCAGGTCAATACGAACAACGACCCTGCTGGCACCATCCTCAATTTCGGGATCGGCACCCACACGGTCATCTTCACGAAGGGCAATTGCTCCGACACGCTGACAGTGATCGTCTCCTGCCCACCGATTGCCGATGCGGTCTTGAACTTCACGATCAATGTCGGACAGGTTGATCAGTTCTGCCTCGGTTCGCTCATCACGAACGGCGCGACGATTGTTTTGGCCACCAACAGTTGTGCAAACAACAGCGGGGTCGTCAATTTCACAATCAACCAACAGACCAACTGCGTCAATTTCTCCGGGCCGGTGGCCGGCAACGGACAGGCCTGCATTTTTGTCTGCCTTTCCAGCGGCCAATGTTTCAACGTCACCCTCAACGTGACGGTCGTGAACAATGCCGCTGCTTGCCAGATTGTCACACCGTCCACTTTGACGGTCGACCTCGGCGATTGCTCGGTGGCCTACGGTACTTTCTGTGTTGATATCCCATTCATCAATCTCGGAAATTATTCGGTGACGGTGGACGGTGCGGCCTATGCCGGTGCGACGAGTGCCTGCTCGTTCAGCGGTGGCTCAAACGGCAGCGGAACCCAGTTTGAGGTCACCGAGGCCGGCCCGCAATTGTTCGTCTTTACCCAAAACTCGAACGGCTGCAAGGATACCCTTTATGTGTCCGGCAACTGCTTCCTGCTCACGCCGCAGTACCTCAAAGCGACCATTTATGTCGCCGATCAGGATACGGTCTGTCTCGACGCATCCGAACTGCCCGGCACGATCTTCACCGTCGCCAACCCTTGCCCTGCGCAAAACGGCTTTGTTTTCTTTGAGAACATGGGGCTTTGCTACCTCTGCACGGGCCTCGAAGTGGGCGTCGAAACCGTCTGCTTCGTGATGTGCGACAACCTCGGATATTGCGACACGACCTACATGGAAGTTACCGTCCTTGATCGTGACCTCCGCATCCCTGTGGCAGTAGACGACCTCGACTCGACGATTACGAACACGTCGATCGACATCCCGATCTTGAACAACGACACCGTCCCCGGTGTGCTGACGACCATCCAGGTCATCACCCAGCCGCAACACGGAACGGTCGTCCGCAACGTCTCGAACAACAACCTGACGTACAAACCTGACCTCGATTATTGCGATGAGGACACGCCGGATTCGTTCACCTATTCCGTCTGCAATGCCCTCGGCTGCGATACGGCGACGGTGGCGGTCATTGTCCTTTGCGACAAGATCAAGATCTTCAACGGCTTCTCGCCAAACGGTGACCACATGAACGATGTGTTCACGATCGACGGCCTCGCGAACTTCCCGAACAACGAGCTGTCCATCTTCAACCGTTGGGGCAACCGGATTTTCTATAAAGAGAAATACGAAAACAACTGGAACGGCACCTGGAAAGGCGGTGAAAACCTCCCCGACGGCACCTACTTCTATATCTTCTCCGACGGGGAAGGACGCTCGTACAGCGGTTATGTACAGATTCAGCGATAACCAAATAATGGGGTAATATGGGAATTTGGGAATGGGCCAATTTTGATACCCGTAGATGGGTTTTGGCACATGCTCTTATTGACCAAATTACACATTTTCTCAGTAAGATTTCAATGTGTATGGAATGAACCATCGGGCCGGCAATGGTCGGCCCGATGCTTTCAAAACCGCATGGAAGAGTTTTTTGGGTTTAATAACAAGAAGAATGTACCGACCGACGGCGACCTAATTTGGTTGCCGCCGGTTTTTTTTTGCGCGGCCCATTGGTGCTTTTCACCCAAATTTGAACAGGCCACGGATTGGGGTCAATTGCGTTAAACAAATATAAGTTGTTGGCAGTCAATGTTTTAGGAGCGCGGAATTAGGTTTGCCGCCATCAAAACAAACGCATGGAACACCACGCCCACGATAAATTTGCCAAAGGGGTCTTCTCCGTCAGGGCCAATTTTATCGACCTTGTCCAACAGCTTTGCCCGCCCGGCATCGCCTCCGAGATCGACTATGAAACGATGCAGCTTGCTGACAGCAACCACGTCACGCAGGCCCTGTCGGAAAATTACGCCGACCTTGTCTATGAATGCAAATTGCTGGACGGACGGTCGGCTTGGATGCTTTTTTTGATGGAGAACAAGACGGACGCGCCGCGGTTCCCGCAGGTCCAGTTGATGAAATATGTGCATGCGCGGTTTGAAAAGGCCATCGGGCGAAAGGTCAAAAAGCTGCCGCTCGTCATCCCGATCATCCTTTATCATGGAAAACGCCCGTGGCCGAACCGGCCATTTTCGGCCTGTTTCGAGAAATTCCCCGCTGCATTTGCCCCGTTCATCCCGCAGTTGAACTATATCTTGATCGATTTGTCAAAGATACCCGACTGGGAATTGATGGGCCTCCGCCCGACACCGTTGGTGAACGCGCTCATTACGATGAAGCATTGTTATGAACCTGAATATCTCAAAAACAACCCGGACATCATTTTCCGCCAGGGCCAAAAAATCAATTCGACCGATTCCGGGAAAATATTTCTGGCCATGCTTTTGGAATATTTCACCAAAATGACGCAATTTAGCCCCGAAGAAAAAATCGATTTCATCGAATATAAAATTGACCCGATCATGCGACCTGCTTTTAAATCAACCTGGGACATGCTCCTCGAAGAGGGCGAAGAAATTGGCCTTGAAAAAGGTATCGCCCTCGGTATCGAAAAAGGTATCGAAAAAGGTATCGAAAAAGGTATCGAAAAAGGTATCGAAAAAGGTATCGAAAAAGGTATCGAAAAAGGTAAAATGGAACAACTCGTCCGCACCATCCACGGGCTGATTTCGCGGACGCCGGACATTTCCATCAAGGAGATTTCCATCATAACTGGCGCGGATTTGGAGACCATCCAAAAAATATTGACCCAAATCGAGGCCGGAAAAAGTTGAAACCCGGCAATCAAAATTTTCTAAAAGGAGACGTAGCCCGTGCGCGTCTCCTTTTTTTGTTTGAAAAATCTGGGACAACCAAACCGCCAATTCCCCGTTAATTGCACCATATTTTAAAACTGCGCTCGCCCATGAAATTTCGCCTGATCTTCGGCTTTTCCCTCTTTTTTTCCACCCTTTTTGCCCAAAAATCGGGCTGGCAATTTGTTCGCGACAATAATTGGGCGGATGCCCATGCCGCTTTTGATGCCCAAATTTTGGCGAAGCCGACCGATGAAACCGCGCTCACGGGCCGCCTTTTTTTGCAGGAGACCATCCAGGATTTTACGGGCTATAAAAAAACGGCCAACGACCTGATGACCGCCGCATGGAAACCGGAAATGGTCGTCCTTTTTGGCCAACTGTTCGACGGCGATGCCTCGTTGGTCGCCGCACGGAAGGCCCTGCCCGAAAACGTGCGCATCCCGTTCGCGACGGGCGTGGCCGATTCGTTTTTTTACACCCGCCGTTTTGACGAATACCGCAAACAGCTCACCGAGACGGTGCAGGACTGGAACTGGTCGGTCATCGGGCCGTTCCCGAACGTCAGCGGGGCGGGGCATATCGCCGTTTTTGGGCCAGAATTGGGCGGTTTCGATGAAAATAAGACCTATTTCGCCGAAAAAAACCGCGAGCTCAATTGGCTGCCAAACCGAAAAAGGGAGACCGATGGCCGCTGTTCGTTCAGCCGTTTGGCCGATTCGCGGGGGCTGGGGACCAATTATGCGACCACTTTCGTCAATTTTCCGACAGCCCGAGAGGTGCAATTTTGCATCAAAAGGAGCGCGCCAATGAAGCTCTGGTTCGACGACCAACTGGTTGCCGACCTGCCCGAAACGGCCTCCTCCCGCTGGGATTTGGAGGTCATTTCACTCAAAATCACCGCCGGGACGCACCGTGTTTTGGTGAAATGCAGCCAATTCCCCGGCTCCGATTCCGACTCGAAACTCTCGCTCGATTTCAATGACCACAAAAACGATGGCGACGGCGATTATTATGATTACAACGCCGGGCAGATCGACGATGACGAGTTTGCGCTCCGCATCACCGACCGCGACGGGCGGATCTTGCCCGGTTTGAAATCGGACTTTTCGGGGAAATATTCGGGTGCCGCGACCGCACCGGTGTTCAAATTTGAGTCGCACCCTTATCTCGAAACTTTCAAAAAACGGGCGGAAAAAACGGGCGAGGCTCAGTTTGCCAACTATTATTTATTGGCCAAAATGTATTTGAAATACAAAAAAGAGGAAGAGGGCGAGGCGTTTTTTGCCCAAAAACTGGCCGAAAACCCGGAATCCGCCTTTTTGAAGTTCATCGTCGCCAAGTTTTTCCACGAAAACGGGAAGGGCGAAAAGGCCGAATCGCTACTCTCGGAACTCGACACGGTGGCCACGCCGACCTTCGCGTGGGAGCTCAAGAAAATCAACGAAATAGACCCCGCCCAGCGCGAAAACGAATACCTCGCCGGCCTCGAAAAGCTCCTCGCGCTCTCGCCCGCGCATTGGCCGACGATGCTCCGGTACCTCGAATTTTTGAAGGAAAAAGGCCGCCGCGAGGTCATCGAACCGTTCGTCAAAAACGAGCTTGCGAAACGCGGAAAGGACAAAAAATGGCACGACCGCCTCGATGATTATCTCAAAGAGGACAGTTACCGCCCCGAAACGGAGAAAGAGATCACCGACAAAGAGCGCGAAAAACAGTTCAAATCCGCCAAAAAACTCCTCAAAAAGCGGGTCGATTACGATGCCTACGGGATTGTCATCGATTATCTCAAACAAAAGGACAAGGATGACGAGGTCGTCAAGACCTTCGACGAGATCATCGCCATCCAGCCCTGGGCGATGGGCTGGCGGTACACGCGGGCGCAGTTCCTTTTTGAAAAAAACCGCCTCGACGACGCGCTCGCCGCCTGCCGCGAACTCATCGCCGACGAGCCGTACAGTGCCGAACTTTACGAGCTGATGGGCGATGTTTTTTTGGAAAAAAAGGACAAAACACAGGCTTTGACCTGTTATAAAAAAGCCAAAAAATGGGGCGGCGAGTACCAATATGGCATCGCCGAAAAAATCGAAAAAATAGAGAACCGCCGAAAATACAGCCAGTTTTTTGACCAAATCAACCTCGAACAGGTTGCGCGCGACACCTCCTTTCGGGTTTCGGGTGAGAAAGTTTCGAGTTTCGTG
>JANOQP010000590.1:0-3270 GCA_031414895.1 Saprospirales bacterium | reverse complement strand
CCCGGCGCGACCATCGCCAGCGGGCAGGGGACGGCGACCGTTTCCGTGCTTTTTTCGGCGCCGCCCGGTGGGCAATTGTGCGTCGCCGCGACCAACCTTTGCGGGCAAAGCCCGAATGATTGCGAGGCCGTTTTGGTGAATGCCGTGCCAGCTCCCGGTGCGGGCGCGAACGGCCAAATTTGTGGCCAAACGTTCAATTTGACCGGCAACCAGTCCATCCCGAGCAGCACCGCTAGCTGGACACAGGCCGCCGGACCGGGCATGGCCGCGTTCACAAACCCAGCTTCCGCAAATACACAAGTGACTGTAAATCAATACGGTAGCTACATTTTTCGCTATTCCGAATCAAACGGGTCTTGCACGGTCAGCGACTCGGTGACGGTGGTTTTCAACGGATCGCCCGCCGCGGGGCTCATTGTTCCGGCCTGCACACCGGCCAACCTGAATTACACAATCACCTTCCCGATCATCGGCGGGCAGGGCCAATGGTCGGTCGCGGGCGGCACGGTCATCGGCGGCATTTTTTCGTCCAATTTGATCGCCAGCGGCGCGGCCTATAATTTCACGATCACCGACGCGAACGGTTGCACGAGCGCGGCCATTTCGGGCAGTTTCGACTGCAATTGCGTTACGCTTTCCGGTCAAATGTCGCAAACGCCGCTCGAAGCCTGCGAGGGCCTGACCGTCACCGCGCTCGCCCCGCCGAACGCCGTTTTGGATGCCAACGATATCGCCGCGTTTTTCCTCCACGACAACCCGGGGACGAGTTTGGGGACAATATTTGATCAAAACCTGACCGGGATTTTCGGCCACAAACCGGGGATGGTTTTCGGGCAAACCTATTATATCAGCTATGTCGTCGGCAACGACCTCGCCGGGCTGCCCGACCCGCTCGACGGCTGCCGCTCCGTCGCGCAGGGGACACCCGCCGTTTTTTATGAAAACCCGGTCGCGTTCGCCGGGCTTGACCGCGACACTTGCGGCTTTACGTTGATCATGTCGGCCACGCCGTCGGTCGGTTTTGGCACCTGGTCGCTGTCGGGCGGCCCGGTGGGCGGGAGCCTGCTTTTTGCCGATATCCAAAACGCCGCGACCGCCGTAACTGCCTCAAAATCAGGGCCTTACAATGTTTCCTGGGCAGAACTGAACCACGGCTGCCTTTCGTCGGACGTGATCGTTTTGACCTTTAATGAAAAGCCGACGGCCGCTATCCCAGTTGTCCAATGCGACGCAACGGGGCAAAATTTCACGGTCGGTTTTGACCTTGTGGGCATCGCGCCATTTTTTGTGAACGGTCAAATTTTGGTCGGGACGACCTTCAATTCCGCGCCGATGCCGAGCGGGACGGCCTATAATTTTGAATTTACGGACGCGAACGGCTGCCCCGGCACCGCCATTTCGGGCATCAAAAACTGCAATTGCCTCTCCGAATCCGGCACCATGCCGACCGCGACGCTCACCGCTTGCATCGGTATGACGGTGCAGGCCGGGCTGCCGACGGGCGCGCTTCCCGACGGCAACGACATCGGGGCTTTTGTGCTGCAAGACCTCGGCACGGCGGCCCTCGGCACCGTTTTGGCGATCAACACGACGGGAGAATTTGGCTTTTTGTCCGGCCCGATGCAGCCTGGCCAGACCTATTATATATCGTATGTTTTGGGAAATAACGTCGGCGGGCTGCCCGACCTGATGGACGGTTGCCTCGCCGTCGCGGCTGGCCAACCGGTCGTTTTTTATCCATATCCGGTGGCAAATGCGGGCGCGGACCAAGTTTTGTGCGGCAACAAAGTTGATTTTTCGGCGAACCAAACCGGGACGGGCCTTTGGTCGGTCATCGCAAAACCGCCGGGCGCGACCGTCAATTTCGGGAACCCCGGCGCGGGCGCGACCTCGGCGACCGTCTCGACCGCAGGGAATTTTTTGTTTGAATGGAAAATCGACCAAAACGGCTGCGCCGATTCCGACACATTGGCGGTCAATTTTACCTCCGCACCGATGGCCACGTTGTTGCAAAAAGACTGCGACGCATCGGCCACGCAGTTCACCGTTTCTTTCAAAATAACGGGCGGAACTGCTCCATACACAGTTGCCGGGCTGCCCGGAAATTTGACCGGAACCGACTTTTTGAGCAGCTTTTTGCCGAACAATTCCGCATTTTCGGCCACTTTGACCGACGCGACGGGCTGCACGTCCGTCCTTTCGGGCAACCATAATTGCAATTGCCAAACCGATGCGGGGCAAATGTCGCTGGCCAATTTGTCGGTCTGCGAATCGGATACTGCTGCCGCGATATTTTTGGGAAATGAAAACTTGGACAGCGACGACACGCTTTTTTACGCCCTCCACGACGGCAATCAGGCGATGCTCGGGACGATTTTCGCGACCTCGCCGATGCCTGTTTTTGCCTATTCGTCGACGCTCGTTTTTGGGCAAACCTATTTCATTTCCGCCGTCGCGACGAGTGTTTTTGGCGGCCAGCCCAACTTCAACGACGGGTGCATTTCGGTCGCGCAGGGCCAGCCGGTTGTTTTCCGGAAAAATCCGACGGCCACGATGACCTCGACGGTGACCGAAATTTGCAACGGCCAGTCCGCCAACCTCAATTTTCAATGCACTGGCGACGGGCCGTTCACCATTTTTTACGGCGACGGGACTGATCAATTTACACTCAACATCGGCCTCGCGGGCAGCTTTTCACAGCCCGTAACGCCCGCATTATCAACGGTTTATACAATTTTTGAAATAAACGACAGCAACCAGCCGGCCTGTTCCGCGCTCCTCGGCGCGACGGTCGAAATCGAGGTCGGGCAACCCGCTTCGGCCATCGTGACGACGGCGGCGACGGCCTGCAACAACAGCCTTTTTGGGTCAATAATCGACTTTTCGACGCTCGTAAATGGGGGCGATTTGACCGGAAATTGGACCGACCTTGGCAATTCGGGCGCCGCTGGATTTCAAACAATGGCTTCACGATCACGAGCATCTGCTAAAGCCACCGGTAGGCAACCAACAGATTTGGGAAGACGCCGACTTTATCGTTACCGTGGTCGGCGGCCCGAACCGTCGCACTGACTATCACGACGACCCCTGCGAAGAGTTCTTTTTTCAATTCAAAGGCGACGCGCATCTGAATATCATCGACGCCAACGGCCGTGGCCAAATTCCGTTGAACGAGGGAACGCTGTATTTGTTGCCGCCGCACGTCCGGCACTCGCCGCAGCGGCCTCAAGCGGGCAGTCTTTGCCTGGTCATCGAGCGGCAGCGCCCGGC
>JANOQP010000589.1:0-2166 GCA_031414895.1 Saprospirales bacterium | reverse complement strand
AAGCGTAAAAAACTACTTCGATGTTCAATATGGCTTTGCTACATTAAGGGACAAAATATTCATTGGAGATATAGGAGAAGCGGAAAAAAATTTGGTAAAGTTCAACGGATTTCTTATTGAAAAAAATATCCTGAAAAAAATCGTAAAAGGTTCGACCTTTAAAGGCAATCAAGATGAGGTTAAATACATCCTGTTTCCCTATTTTCTTGCCGGGAAGCGATATTTGCCATTGTCAGAGGAAATGCTCAAAGCTGATTTTCCAAATGCCTACCTGTATTTGTTATCCCAAAAAGAGGAGTTGCTTCGCCGTGATTTGGACAAAGGTTCACAATGGTTTGAGTTTGGCAGAAGTCAGGGGATTCAAAATATCCACAATGAAAAAGTTGTGTTAAGTACCTTGGCAAATGGAAAAATCAAATTTTTCAGGCTCCCGGAGGATGTTTTGGTTTATTCGGGCATTTTTATTGTCAAGAACAAATCGAATGTTGACTGGTCAATTATCGAGGACATTCTTATTTCAAACGAATTCTATAGGTACATCAGGATAACCGGAAAGGATTTTTCTGGCGGCTATAAGTCAATTACCTCCAAACAGATAAAGGAATATAAAATTCCCAGAGCAAATCCCTATTTACTTTTTAATCAAAATGAGAAATTCAGCAATGATCGATATTGATTTTTTGGGGTCGATTTCCAACTCATTCAAACGTTTTTTGGAAACTGGCTCACGCAGCAATGAAAAATTAAAAATTTTGCACGGCGCAGTTGCAACAGACCTTCAAAACAGGCTCGGCGAGGAATTTACCGTTAAGTCACTCGGGTTAGGTGACGGAAAAGAGCAAAAAATAAAAGGACGCTATCTCAACAAGGTAGTTGACTTAACAATCCAGAAGCATGACAGCCCTATTGCGGGGATTGGGATAAAGTTTGTTATGCAGAACTACGCCCAAAATTCAAATAACTATTTCGAGAATATGTTAGGCGAAACGGCAAATATCCGAAGTGAGCGGATTCAGTACTTCCAGATATTAATAATCCCAGAAAGAATGCCCTATTTTAACAACAAAGGCCAGATTGCCCGGTGGGATTCTTTTACCCAAAACAATGCAAAAAAATACCTTTTGCTTTCGAAGGACAACATAGATTCTTATTTGCACACGCCAACAAAGACGCTTCTTTTTATCATAAAGTTACCTGAATTGAGCCAGCCAATCGCGGACAAACCTGCGTATATTCGGGCATTTAAGGCCATGAAAGGTCTTCCAATTGAGAAATCGAATCTCGACTTCGGAGAGTTCCAACAATCTGTAATTTTGAACGATTATGATTTGTTCATGAAAAAGATTGTGTTCTCAATAAAATCCATTTAAAGTTATAATTATTTCTGATGAAAGCTCTATTAAATATTCTCTTTGTCACGTTTTTCCTGCTGTCCTGTAACTCCACCAAAACAATCACCCAAACCGCCCCAAAACCCACTGATTGGATAACGTGGGAAAAGCCCTTCATCGAACTTGGGGCCGTCAAAAAGGGTGAAAAACGCACCTTTTTTTACGATTTCACCAACACAACGGCGGGCGATGTGCAGGTCGAGATCATCGACGCGTGCGATTGCACGAAGGTCGAATTTCCGCGCGGCATCATCGGGCCGGGCGAGAAAGGACGGTTTGATGTGGTCTTTGATTCAACAGAAAAAGATGAATCGGAGACCATTGAAATCACCATTATCTGGAAAAATAAGGATGCCGCCGGAAATCCACGCTTTGACCGGGTGAAATACCACTATGACCTCATAAAATGAACATTGAAAAACGCATAGAATTCTTGGCCCAATTGGGCGATTTTTTATTGGAAGAGGTCCCCAATAAATCGGGTGAACTATCAACGATTGTTCATCAATCCTTTATCGAGAACAAGTGGTTCACAGAGACCAATCAATTGGCCGCTTTAAGGGCAATTGCGACCCAATTTTTAAACAAAGAACTATTAGAAAATTGGGCAAAAAATTACGCTATCGTTGATAGTGATTATCCAACAAAAACGGTCGGAATCGTCATGGCGGGCAATATCCCGTTGGTCGGTTTTCACGATTGGTTGTGCGTCTTTGTTTCGGGCCAAAAAGGACTGATAAAGCTCTCCGAAAAGGACAAACGGCTCTTCCCTTTT
>JANOQP010000588.1:0-2963 GCA_031414895.1 Saprospirales bacterium | reverse complement strand
TTTTGGCCTACACAGCCAAGTACGCCAGCGCGTTCTACGGCCCCTTCCGCGATGCGCTGGACTCGGCCCCCAAAAGCGGCGACAAGAAAACTTACCAGATGAACCCCGCCAACCGCCGCGAGGCACTTATCGAAGCAGAGCTCGACACGCTCGAAGGGGCCGATTTTTTGATGGTAAAACCCGCGCTCCATTATCTCGATGTCATTTCAGACCTCAAAAAAAACAGCAACCTGCCCATCGCCGCCTACCATGTTAGCGGCGAGTGCGCGATGCTCACGGCGGCTTGCCAAAATGGTTGGCTCGATTTTGAACGGGCAATGCCGGAGGCCCTTTTGAGCATCCGGCGGGCGGGCGCGGATGTGATTTTGACCTATTTTGCAAAGGAATTTGCGAAGCGGTACCCGCATATTTGAAAGTGAAATTTGGCCCGCATCCCATTCAGGCCGTGACTTTATGGAGGCTTTTTTGAATATAATAGGTTACAATTTTTCAATTGCCAAAGGCTTCAGCCTGTGGGATACAAATGGCCAAATTGGTCGGCTTTAGCCAAAAATTCGGCTAAAGCCAGATTGCATTTCACCCTGAAACCCACAGGCTGAAGCCTGTGGCAATTGAAAAAAGCCACAAAATGATAACCCTGCATTAGCTAAAAACCTCCATAAAGTCACCGCCTGAATCCTGTTATCTACCCAAAACTCGATTGTTTTATGAAAAAAATCACCCTTTTGCTGGCCTCTGCCTGCCTTTTCCTGTTTGCCGCTTGCAAACAAAACGGCCCAAATACGGGCGAAAAAACCGCCGTTGACCTCCCCACAAAAACCGGCACCGAGCGGGCCGTCGAGATCCTCAACAGCGAGGTTGCGAAGCTCGACAACCCGTGGAAAACCAAAACGGGCGACCTTTTGACGGACGATGATTTTACAAAAACCTTCGGCGCGGCGGGCCTGAAATCGCTCAACCGGATCGCGCGCGAAAATTATTGCCTGTATGAATGGCTCAAACCAGATTGGGTGCAGCGCGACAACGCGAACGACAAATCGGGCGACAAATTCACGAACCCGAAGAACAACGTCGTCTTTTTGCTCATCGATTTTGGGCAGCCAAAAACGGCGGCGGCCATTTTTCAACAAAAACTTGACCTCCGGACAGAGCATTGGAACGACAAGGTCGCGGGCATCGGCGAGGGTGCACTTTGGTCGAACGACAACCGGCGGCTCATCGTTTTGGTGGGCCAGTTCATCATCAATATCGACGTTTCGGTGGAGGACGAGGCCGTGGCAAATTTGCCGAAGGCGAAGGAAGTGGCCGCGATCGTCGTCCCCAAATTGGCCAAAAAGGGGTGAAAAACAACTAAATCGAGCTACTTTTGTTCTCAAAATAAAGTAAAATCGCCGACCATGCAACGCACCGAGCAAGAGACCATTCAGGAAGTTTTGAAGATTTTTGCCGCATGGCTCGAAAAAAACGGGCAGCGGAAAACGCCGGAACGGTTCACGATCTTGTCGGAAATCTATAAACGGACGGATCATTTCGACGCCGAGTCCTTTTATATCCACATGAAAAACCAGGACCACCGCGTGAGCCGCGCGACGGTCTACAACACGCTCGACCTGCTCTGCGTCTGCGACCTCGTGAAAAAGCACCAGTTCGGGAAAAACATGGCGCAGTACGAAAAATCGTACGGTTTCAAACAGCACGACCATGTGATCTGCGCCGATTGCGGCAAGGTGGTCGAGTTTTGCGACCCGCGCGTGCAACAGATAAAATCGATGGTCGGTGAGCTGCTCAATTTCCAGATCACGCACCACTCGCTCAACCTTTACGGCATTTGCGGCAGTTGCCAAATGCAGCGCGAGCATGACAAATTGCTCGAAAACGGGGCGAAAAGCGCATAAAACCTCCGAAAACAGCCCCAATGCGGCCCAAACCCGCGATCCGAAATCAAAAAATCCGCAACCGAAAGTGGCCGTTTATTCAATCAAGGACCTGGAAAAACTGACCGGCATAAAGGCCCACACGATCCGTATTTGGGAGGTGCGGTACGGCCTGATCACGCCGGAGCGGACGGCGACGAACATCCGTTTTTACACGGACAACGAGCTGAAATCGCTTTTCAACATCGCGCTTTTGAACAAGCACGGGCACAAGATCTCGAAAATCGCCCAACTTTCCAACGAGCAAATTTTGGAAAAGGTCGCCCTTTTGGCCGACAACAATGTGGAAAACGATAGCCAGCTCGATGCCCTCACGCTCGCGATGATCGACCTCGACGAGGCAAAATTCGACCGCATCGTGCGGCAAAACATGGACGAACTGGGCTTCGAGCGGACGATGTTGCAGGTGCTCTACCCGTTTTTGGACAAGCTCAATTTGCTCTGGCTCACCGGATCGGTCAGCCCGGCGCACGAAAATTTCATCGGCAACCTGATCCGGCAAAAAATCATCGTCGCGATCGACCAGTTGCCGACCGTCGCGGTAGGCGCGAAGACGTTTTTGCTGTTTTTGCCGGAGGGCGAATCGCAGGAATTGAGCCTCCTTTTCATGCACTATTTGGTGAAAAGCCGCCGACACCGCGCCATTTACCTCGGCCAGCACTCCACGATGGCCGACCTGAAAGAGGTGGCGGGCCACATCAAACCGGACTTCGTTTTCACGATCATCAACGAGCCGCTGCCCCGCCAGCCGCTCCAAAACTGGCTCGAACAACTGCGGCTGCACCTCCCGGAGGCGCATTTTTTATTGACCGGCCAACAGTTTTTTGTGCAATCGGTGAAATTGCCCGGCGCGGCGACCTTGTTCAAAAGCCTCGGGGAGACGGTTGATTTTTTGGATAAATAGGCGGGAAACTCAAATTCAAATTCAAGTTCAAAATCAAAAATCACACACCCGCGATTGACCTAAAATCTAGGGTTTAAGTAGTCAACAGAAAGTAATCAAGTATTTGCCCGCCCCTTTCAACCCCA
>JANOQP010000587.1:0-4321 GCA_031414895.1 Saprospirales bacterium | reverse complement strand
GGTAGGTGAGGCAAAAATCTGCGTTGCCCCATTTGTCCTTTGCCCAAAGTTCGACCACGTTGGTGCCGAGTTGGGTGCAATCCCAAGTGAGGCTCGATTGTGGTTGGCTCTGTGCATTGAGCGGGAAGCCGGATCCTGGGTTGATGTCCGCATCGCGGATGGCATAGACGATTTGGTTGGCATCGGTGCAATTGTCCTCGGCATATTTGAGGAAATCCGATGCCCAGATCGTGACCTGTGGCGCCATGACACCGACGGGGGTGTTCATTTGATTGACCGAAAGGCCGTTGATGCAGACAACCGTTGGGTTTTTGCAGTCCTTCACGATGATCGGGTATTCCTTCGTTGCGTCGTTTCCGCATTTGTCCTCGGCAATCCACTTGATCTTGTGGGTGCCATAAGGGAGTGCAAAAGCGGCATATTTCGTGTGGTCAGGGTCATCCGTTTCAAAGTCGCGGGTGACGCGGCCAATGCGGAAATCGCCGTCGATCTCATCTTCACGGATGCCGAAACCGAGGGTCGGGATCTCCGAGTTGATGGTCGTTTCCATCGTTCCGTCGCCGTTGAGGTCTAGGAAGAGGAGATAGCGGAAATTGATGTTGTTGCCCGTGCAATCGTCCTTTGCCTTGATGGAAAGGTCAACCACACCCTCGCAAAGGTCGTGTGATTCGCAAACCGGGCTCCAAGTGTTGTCGATGCCGTATGGGTTGTACGAAGCATCTTCGTTCCATTGGTTCGCGTCGTTGGTCGAGTAGTCGCAGAACGTGTAGTTCGGTGAGGTGAGCTGTGGGTCGAGGGCGGTTTGCGTTGGCGGCGTTGCGTCCTGCACTTTGATGACCTGCGTATAGCTGTAAGCTGGCGTGCCTTCCATGTTGGAGGCCGTGCCGGTCAAAGGTGCTGGGTATGCCCAAGTTTTCGCGGCGATGGTTGGAACCTCCGGCGAGTTCGGGTTGTAGTTTGCCCAGCCGTTGCCGACCCAGATGCGTGCGCCCTGTGTCGAGGTGTTCGAGTTCGGGATCAGGACGGTGGCGAGGTTCGGGTTGAAGGTGCACCAGTTGATGACCTCAAACGTGCGGAGGATTTTGTAGCAAGCATCTGGTACGACGTCAAAGACCTGGTCTTTGTGGGTGATGCCGATCAGTTCGCAGTTTTCGCCAAAAATGATGGGCTGTTCGAGCAGGCTCGTGCCGCCACAGACAGTTACGTTTTTATCGTCCGGGAAATAAATGCGGTATTGTTCTTTATAGTTGACCGTGATCGTTTGCGTGCAGCGCGAGCTGTTGTCGGAGCAATCGCGGACGGTGAACGTGCGGCGGACCTGACCATAATTGCATTGCTCAAAAAGGACTTGGCTTGGCACATAAGTGATGGCCGTGTCGATTTTTTTGATGCCGCAATTGTCGTAATAGCTAAAATTGCCGTACCAAAGGAGTGGGTCGAACTCGTCGCAATTGACGGTCTTGTTCGCCGGGGCTTGGCAAACGGGCTTGATCTTGTCCTCGACATAAACGGTGATCATGCAATCGTTGTAATGGCCGTCAAAGGCATCTTGACTGACCGTGCCGGGACCCGGGTCCACATCATAGACACGGAGGACAACGATCCAAGTGCCGCCGATATCGGAGCAGCAGAACCGGGTTTTGTCATCGAAGGAAGTGCCGCCGCATTGGCCCCCGTCCATCCGGCGCACCTTGAAATAAACGTCGCCGCAATCGTCATACGAACCGCTGTTGAAAACAGTGGCTGGAATTTCGGAAATGCCCGGAACATCCTGCAATGGGCCGTTCGGGCCGGTGCAGAAATTGTCCACCGTGCCGCCACCGATGGCAACTTGGGTGAACTCTTGGCAAATTGCGGTCGGCGGGTCGAGGTCGGCGACCGTCATGGTCGAGACGCAAGTGACCGTGTTGCCGCAATCGTCCTGAATATAAAAAGTGACCGTATAAACACCAAGCGGCACGTTGCTCAAGAAACCAAAGTTCACGAGGTAGTTGCCTGTCCAGTTTGGATCGGCATTGATCGAGGCATTGATCGTTTGCGAAAGGCCGGTAGCAGGGTTTGTGAAAACAGCCCAACCGCTAGCGATGCTCGAGCAATTGTCGGTCACCGTGATGGTCGGAAGGTCGTAATTGGCCGTGCAATTGCTGTTGTTTGCCGAGACCGAAAAGTTTCCGGGGCAATCAAGCGCAACGGGCGCGGTCTGGTCAAGGACCATGATGAGCTGGATATAATAGATCGGGTTCGATCCATTGACCGTCGGGAGGCACCAATCGTACAAAACCCAAGTACGGAGGATTTTATATGAGCCGTCGCAGATGTCGAAATATTGGTCGGTGTAGGCAACATTGAGTTCGCAGCCCGTCGTGCCGCAATAGATGCCGGGGCCGTTCTGCACGAAAGGCTGGCCCGCGCCGCCGCATGGGTCGGTGTTCGCGTTCGAGCAATCGAGCGTGACGTTCGCAGGGAAAACGATTTCCGAGGCGTGGATCCGGTTGAAATAGATGAACTGCGAGCAGGTCGTGAAATTGCCGCTCTGGTCGGTGAATGTCCACGTCCGTTTTGCGGATGCGCTCACGTCAAAAAGCAATTGTGCGCGAAGTTCGCCGCCCGGATTGGCTGCCGTGTGCAAATTGACATAAAGGCCGTCGGCCTTCAAGGTCGCAACCTGCGCTGCCGTCAGGGTGATGTTTTTGACCACCGAGCCGGAAGTTTGGCCGGTCGGAAGGTTCAAATCGACCAAGACCGGGCCGTTCGAGCCAGCATTTCCGGTATGGATATGCGACGCGACCAAACCGCCCGTCAAACCGCTGTAAGTAATGGTGATGGAAAGGGTCGTGCCAGTGATGGTGCCGACGACCGTCCCTTCGCCTTTGGAAGCGTTGACAGGGACCTCGTTGCGGGCCGCCAAATTGCCGACAACCGCATCGCAGCCGAGGTCGGTGAAGACATCAAAATAGCTCGACGTGTAAGTGCCGCAGTTCTCAGTGACGGTCGGCGTGCCGCCAACAGAGCCTGGAGCGTAGTTTCCAACGTTCGCGCAGGTCAAGTTGAGGTCGGAAATGGTGCAAATGGGCGCCAATTTATCCTCGATCTTGATATGCCCCCAACAGGAATTACCGTTGGTGAGGTCTTTGATCTTCACGAGGACCGTTTTGTTCAAAAGGGCCACAGTGACATTTGGGCTCTGGGCGAAAACCGCCGTGCCTGCATAGTCCTTATATACGATGACTTGCAGGTTGTTCAGGTCGCAGGTCGGCGGGATGCCTTCCAAGATCATGTCCGGCAGGATCGTGATGACACAATCCTCGTCCATGGAGACCTGTACCAGGTCGTTGCAGACCAACGTGCATTGCGCCGATGAAAACTGGGAAAAACCCAGCCCGATCATCGCCACCAAAAAAACACGCAGCACCGCTGACATTGAAAAATTGTTCGCTTTTAACATGAGATTACTGATAAATGAAAAAATAGAAAAAAATCAAACCAAGATTTCGGTTGCCCGAACCCTTGATCCTTTAAAATTGCCTTTAAAAAATTGTCCAACAGCTTAAAACCGCTGAATGAATCACCGCACGGGGCGAATTTCGATTTCCAAAAAAACTTGACAAATATGGGAACGCGTTTTTCCGAAAGAAAGGAGAGGTGCGCCGATGGTCGGGCGCTGTGCAATAAATGTGTTCGGAAAAAGATAAATGTAGATGCACGTTCACGGGAAATCGAACTGGATTACAAGAATTGGATTAAAAGTACGCCACAAAAGTAGCCACCATTTTTAAAATCGGCCACCTAGGGCCATATTTTTTTTGAAACCGTCGGCGCTGTTGCCATTTCAATGGGGCAAAGTTAGGCTTCGAGAATGCGCAACCGAATACAAAAGGAGGGGTATTTTTCAAATATGCCCACATGGGCAATGCACTTTTTTCTTGCCAACCAAATTGGGGCGTTCCCAAAAAAACATTCAATTTTTGGGCGCATCCCACTCGGCAAGCACCTTTTCGAGCCGCGCCTTGATTGTTGAAAAATCGGAATAGCCCCGCGAGAGCAGGAAAAAATGCAGCTGGTCGGTTTGCAAAAAAAGCGTCGGGAACCCGGAAACCTCTAATTGTTGGCAAAGGAAAAAATCGTAATGCGCTCGCTCGACATAGTTTTCGTCCATCATTTTTTCCAAAAAATCGCCCGCATCCAGGCCGTATTTTTCCGCGATGGGCCGGTAATTGTCAAGGTCTGACAGGTCTAGGCCGTCGCGGTGCATAGCGGCATTGAGGTCGGCGGCAAACTCGAGCGACCGATCGGGCAGCATTTCCTTAAAAATAACGGTCGC
>JANOQP010000586.1:0-1872 GCA_031414895.1 Saprospirales bacterium | reverse complement strand
AAGGGGGGTGGCAAATTGCCCCCACCCTTTTGAAAGTTCAAGGTCGCGACGGCGCATATCCTTTATGTAGCCGCTTGCGTTTTTGCTGTCGGTCAGCACTTCAACGACATCCACGATGGCATAAAACCATTCCTCTTCATGCCAAACACGGCGAATCTGTTTTTCCTGAAAGAGTACGAGCGAGGTCGGATCGGACATGGTGCGCCTGTTTTTTTAAAAGTATTTGTTGGTACAAAGTTAAAAAACCAGTCCGAAGAAAAATTATTTTGTTTTAAATATTTTTTTTGTGAAATTGAATTTCAGCAACTTGTTGTCAAAATTGTTGGGCCACAAATTGCATGGATTGAACAAATCCTGCAATTTAAAAAATTTATGTAAAACATTGAAAATCAATGATTTGAAATGAAATTTTGGCAAAATAAATCCGTGCAACTAGTGGCAAAAAACGTTCACCTCAAAATCAATTTCCCGCCCAATGCCCGCCCATCCTTCTCCGTCGAGACCGAGAAAAAACAGGCCCCGGTGGGCAGTTCCCTTCTATCAAGAATGGAGGTTTGCCACCATTCGAGGTTAGCCAAAAATTGTCTTTCCAAAAGTTAAGCCAGTGCCCAAAACGTTCGCCATTTGTTTGGTTTGACGGCACTCACTTTGACTTTTTTTAGGGAATAAAATGGGGTCTTTCAAAAACAAAATCCTCCGTCATGCGCCCATTTTTCAGCAAGATTGCCCTCGCTCTGTTCATCCCCATTTTTGGCCAATCGCAAAACCTCTCCGGCATCTGGCAGGGGACCGTCCGGCAGGAATCGGGCGACTCGGTGCTGGCATTTTCGTACACCTTATATATCGTGCAAAACGGCGAAAAACTGACCGGGACCAGTTGGTCATATCTTGAATTGAAACCCTGTTTTTCGGAAAAAAAATTCACGGCGGCGAAAAACGGCGCGGCCATTTCATTTCAAGAAGAAGAAATCTTGGGCGAAAGCCCAGCTGAAAACGGCCCTTTTTGGGGGCTTTCCTACGGAAATTTGCACCACGACCCCGAAACCGACCAACTGACGGGCGAACTTGTTTTCCAAAAACAAAACCCGACGGCCAGCACCGGCATCGCGCAGCCGGGCCATTTTTTGCGGGCGATGGTCTCGCTTTTTCGTTGAATTGTAAATTCGGGTGCACCAAAAGTTTCAAAAAAATACCTTTGCCGGGTCGCTGAAAAATGCGCTGCCCGGCTTTTTTGTGTCGTGGCCAACTCGAAATTCAAAACTAAAAACGCGAAACTTTCATGAAATCACTCGCCGTATTCTGTGGGGCAAATGCCGGTTTTTCGCCCATTTTTAAAGAAAAGACCATTGAACTGGCCAAAAAAATGGTCGCCCGCGATATCGAGGTCATTTTCGGCGGCGGCTCGGTCGGCCTGATGGGCATCCTTGCCGACACCGTTTTGGCCGAAAAAGGCCGCATCACCGGGGTCATCACCACCTACCTGAACGACCACCGCGAGGTCGGCCACCGGGGCATCCCCAAAATGGTCGTCCTGCCCACGATGGCCGAGCGGAAGACCGAACTTTTGCGGTTGAGCGAGGGCATTTTGACGCTGCCCGGCGGCCTCGGCTCAATGGACGAGCTTTTTGAGGCGCTCACGCTGGCGCAACTCCACACGTTCCCGCACCCGATCGGCGTGCTGAACGTCGAGGGTTTTTACGACCACATGGTTTTGCAATTGGAAAAAATGATCGAGACCGGATTCATCCGCGAACAAAACCGCAGCCTCCTCCTGGTCGACGACGATATCGACCGACTTTTGGACAAAATGGCGGCCTATAAATATGAGGCCGACCCGAAATGGCAATAACGGCTGACGGCTGACGGCTGACG
>JANOQP010000585.1:0-2482 GCA_031414895.1 Saprospirales bacterium | reverse complement strand
GGCGGCTAACGCCGCCGGTACACGCCGGCCTAACTTTTATCTTGCCCAATGTCCTCCGCAACCGCCTTTTTTATCGAAAAAACAGGTCGCGGCTCTTTTGG
Organism: Saprospirales bacterium; assembly: GCA_031414895.1. Lineage (GTDB taxonomy): Bacteria > Bacteroidota > Bacteroidia > Chitinophagales > Saprospiraceae > JANOQP01. The sequence goes on along the minus strand of JANOQP010000585.1, from coordinate 2,381 downwards.
CAACTGGTTTTCCCCGCCCACATTTTCCGTTTGAACAGGTCGGTTTTGACCCTCCGGGCGAGGGTGGTGCGGTTTCGCGCCCCGGTTTTGTCCATCGCGGCGGTCGTTTTGCCCGCCGCTTGGCCGTCGGTTTTCGCCCCTTTCCGGGCGACGGTTGCGGTCGTTCCCGCCGCGGCGGTCGTTTGGCCGACCGGAATTTCCGCCGCCATACGGCCAATTGAAAAAATGCGCCGGGAGCGGCTCGACTTCCACTTTTTTGTTCAAAAAACGCTCGATCTTCACAAACCGGACCTGGTCTTCTGGCGAAACGAGGGTCACGGCCATGCCCGTTTTTTCGGCCCGCGCCGTCCGTCCGATGCGGTGGACATAATCCTCTGGCGCGCGCGGCACGTCGTAATTGACGACGACCTCGATATTGTCCACATCGATGCCCCGGCTCAAAACGTCGGTGGCGACGAGGATGTCGATCTTGCGCGAGCGAAAATCGGTCATCACCTGTTCGCGCTCGGCCTGTTCGACATCGCTGGAGATCATGCCGACGTTCATTTTTTTCGCGCTCAACCTTTTATAAAGTTCGCTCACCGAGATTTTTGTCGAACCAAAAACTATGATCCTTTGCCCGATCCGTTCCTGCAAAAAATCGACCATCAGCGGCAGTTTTTGCCGATCGGTCACCTGAAAAACTTTCTGGACAACACCCGCCGCTGGTTTTGAGACCGCGATCGAGATCCGCGCCGGGTTGTTCACGAGCGTATTTGCGAACGCTGCGACATCGCTCGGCATGGTCGCCGAAAAGAGCAAAGTTTGGCGTGTTTTGCCAACGACTGCCGTGATTTTGAGCAAATCGGGCTTGAAACCCATGTCCATCATGCGGTCGGCCTCGTCGAGGATCAAAAATCGGAGGTCTTTGAAATCGACATAACCAAGGTTGATGTGCGCGATGAGCCGCCCTGGCGTGGCGATGATGATGTCGGTGCCTTCGGTGATCGCTGTTTTTTCCTGCGAAAATCCCTTGCCGTCCACGCCGCCATAAATGGCCATCGAACTGATGCCCGTATAATACGAGTAGGCTTCGACGACCTTGTCGATTTGCACGGCAAGTTCGCGCGTCGGGACCACGATGAGGGCTTGGGTAAAACCTTGTTCGCCCGATTCGAGGATTTTGTTGAGGACGGGGAGGACGAAAGCGGCGGTCTTTCCGGTGCCCGTTTGGGCGACGCCGACGATATCGCGGCCTTCCAAAATGAGCGGGATCGCCTGTTCCTGGATGGGCGTCGCGGTCGTGTAATTGAGTGCCTCGATGCCGTCCAAAAGGTGCGGGTGGAGGTCAAGTTCTGAAAATTCCAATCTATATTCTATTTAAAAAAAGCAAATTCGCTGCAAAGATGCACCTAAAACGGGGGGCTGCGCCTTTTGTTCGGCCACAAAATAACGGCCATGCCGGGCCAGCGGTTTTACTTTTGCACCAAAAAATGATTGCCCAATCCGAACTCATCCTCAATCCCGACGGCTCGATCTACCATTTGGCCCTGCGCCCAGACGAGTTGGCCGACCTCATTTTCACGGTCGGCGACCCGGAGCGCGTCGCGAAAGTGAGCCGGTATTTTGACAAGATCGAGCTAAAAAGGCGGCGGCGCGAGTTCGTCACGCACACCGGGCAGCTCGGCGGGCGGCGCGTCACGGTCATTTCCACGGGCATCGGGACGGACAATATCGACATCGTTTTGAACGAACTGGACGCGCTGGCCAACGTGGATTTTAATAAACGGACGGTGAAAAAAGTCCATAAATCATTGAAAATCATTCGTTTGGGAACCTCCGGCAGCATTCAACCGGACATCCCGATCGATTCGATCTTGGTTTCGAGCGCGGCCATCGGGCTGGACGGGCTGTTGCATTTTTACGAAAACGATTTTTCGGAAAACGCCATGACCGACGCGCTCACAGCACATTTTGGCGGCGCCGAAAAACTGCCCGCGAGGCCCTATTTTGCCCCGGCCTCGGAGCCGCTTTTGGCCCTTTTTTCAAAAGGAAAACTGACCGGGATGACGGCCACGAACGCGGGTTTTTACGCCCCGCAAGGCCGAAAAGTCCGCGCCCAACCGGCCCGCCCGGACTTGGTGGATATGCTCCAATCCTTTGACCATCAAGGTTTTAGGATAACAAATTTGGAAATGGAAACAGCCGGGACCTATGGCCTCGCCAAAATTTTGGGCCACGAGGCCATTTCCATAAACGCCATTTTGGCCAACCGTCCGCTCGGGCAATTTTCAAAAAATGGCGAAAAAACGGTCAAGCAGATGATAGAATCGGTGCTTTCCGACGGCGGACGACTGACGGCGGACGGCTGACGGCTGACGGCGGACGGCTGACGGCTGACG
>JANOQP010000584.1:0-10130 GCA_031414895.1 Saprospirales bacterium | reverse complement strand
GCTGACGGTCAACCGTCAAGTGTCCACTACTGGCCTTTTTTTTTAAAATTCGTGCAAAATTCGCCAATTATTCTACAAAAAAGGCTTTTTTCAATAAAAGGAAGGGCAGGGCGGGGCGTTTTTTAGCCCAAAAAAAGGTTTGCCGCGACCATCCTTTTTGACGAGAAAACAGCCTTTGCCCCATTCAATTTTGTGCCGCAAAAATTTTGGCCACAAATGGTTGGGGCATGGCCGGATTTGCCGAACATCCTTTTTACATTCGCACATCCAATTTTTTTCTCACTAAAAATTTTTTCCGAAATGAAAAAACACCTACTGCTGCTCTGCTTGGCATCGATGGGCTTTTTGCGCATGGCCGCGCAACTTCCCGACGGCACCATCGCACCGGACTGGACCGAGACCTCCATCACGGGCCAGACCTTTCACCTTTATGATATGTTGAACGCGGGGAAGGTCGTCTATATCGACTTTTCGGCGACCTGGTGCGGGCCTTGCTGGAACTACCACAATACCCACGCGCTACGCGATGTCTATGATGCGCACGGGCCTGCGGGCGACAACAAGGCGCGCGTTTTTTTCATCGAGGGCGACAACAGCACGAACGTGCAATGCCTTTATGGGCCGACCGGCTGTATCGGCGGCACACAGGGAAACTGGGTCGCCGGGACCACCTATCCGATTATCGACGACGCAAACGAAAACACGACTTCTGCGTACCAAATCGGCTATTTCCCAACCATTTACGGCATCTGCCCGATGAACAAACTGGTCTATGAGACCGGGCAACTTTCTGCCGACGGGCTTTGGGCATGGCAGGCGAACACTTGCCCGCTCTTCCAGATCACGAGCGCACCAGTGGTGACAAACGTGCTTTGTTTTGGGCAAAACAATGGCAAAATCGTCCAAACGCCCACCAACGGCATCGGGCCGTACACCTATATTTGGAGCACCGGCGCGATCACGAAGGACATCCTCAACCTTGCGCCGAACAACTATTATGTGACCATTACCGATTCGAACGGCTCGACTGGCGTGGTCGGCCCGGTCACGGTCGAAGGGCCGACCGTTCCGCTTTCCGCAAATACCATCGAGACGACCCCGGTCGGATGCGCGGGCATCATGGGATCTATTTTTATCGAGGCGGCTGGCGGCACTTCTGATTATAGCTATGCTTGGCAAAACGGGCAAACTGGGCAACAGGCCATTGGCCTCACTGCCGGGCTTTGGAAATGCACGGTCACCGACGACAACAATTGCACCTATGTTTATCAGCACACGCTCGCTCCAGCGGTCTATCCGACGGCGGCCATCGCAACGCCCGGTATGATCACCTGCGCAAATTCGACGGTCATTTTGAACGGCGGCGCATCGAGCCAAGGGCCTGAATTTTCGTACCAATGGCAGGCCACGGGCGGTGGCAACATCGTCAGCGGCGCGACCACGCTCAACCCCGTCGTCAATGCGAGCGGCACCTATATTTTGCAGGTGACAAACGGCGACAACAACTGTTTTACGACCGCAGTCACCGCAGTTGGGGCAAATAATACCCTTCCGACGGCCAATGCTGGCGCGAACGGGACGGTCACTTGTGCAAGCCCGGCGACCAATTTGACCGGCACCGGTTCGAGCGGCGCTAATTTCAGCTACCTCTGGACGGCCACCAACGGCGGCAATATCACCAGCGGCTCGACCACTTTATCGCCCAATGTAAATGCCGCCGGGACCTACACGTTGGTCGTGACCAATGCTGCCAATGGTTGCACGGCGGCCAGCGCGGCATCGGTCACTGGCAACAACCAGCCGCCGAGCCTCGCCGTTTCGGGCGGCATTTTGAACTGCTCGGCAACCCAGATCACGCTCGGCGCGACCTCCAACGGTCAGTCGCTCAGCTGGGCGTGGACGGGGCCGAACGGCTTTACCTCCTCCGCTCAAAACCCAGCGGTCAATGTGGGCGGCAATTATTCGGTCGTCATCAACAGCGCGGCGACGGGCTGCACGAACACTGCGACGGCTGCAGTTGCCACCGATTTGGCCGTGCCAGCCGTCAGCGCGACGGGCGGGGCGATCACTTGTTTGGCCAATTCGGTCATTTTAAGTTCAACTTCTTCGGCCACGAACAGCACGTTCAATTGGGCCGGCCCAAACGGTTTTACCTCCAATTTGCAAAACCCGACAGCTGCCGCCACGGGCAGTTATTCGCTCATCGTGACCGCACCGAACGGTTGCACCGGCGCGTCGGCAGCGACAATTGCACTCAACACGACCCTCCCGACCTCCGAGGCGGGCAACAACGGGACGCTCAATTGCAATGCATCGCAGGTCAATTTGAGCGGCATTGCCAGCTCGCAGGGCAGCAATTTTACCTACAACTGGACGACCGCTAACGGCAATATCCTCTCCGGCGGCAATACGCTCACGCCAACGGTCAATGCTGCAGGGACGTACAATTTGCAGGTGACGAACAGCGACAACGGTTGCACATCGACCGATTTGGCCTCGGTTTCGGTCAATTCCGCGCCCGTCGCGGCCATCTCGAACCCGCTCAATATTTCCTGTTTTAACGGCAACAACGGCTCGGCCTATGTCTTCCCAACGGGCGGCGCGGGCAGTTTCACCTACGCTTGGTCGAACGGGATGAACACCAACAATATCGCCAGCGTTTCCGCCGGGGCCTATTCGGTCACGGTGACGGACAGCGATAATTGCACCGCGACGACCTCCGTGACGCTCACGCAACCGAACCTTTTAGCACCGAACGCGACCGCCACGGCCCAACTTCAAAACGGCCAAAACGACGGAACCGCAACCGCGAACCCAGCGGGCGGGACTTCGGGCTACAATTATTTGTGGACAAATGGTGGCACATCGCAAACCATTTCGGGCCTCGCCCCGGGAAGTTATTCGGTCGTCGTGACCGATGCAAATGGCTGCACCGCGACGCAGACCGTGACCGTGAATGCCCTCGGATGCGCCATTGCCGCAACTGCCGGGCAACAAAACGTGCTTTGTTTTGGTCAAAACAATGGTTCGGCGACGGTCAATTTGACCGGCGCAAACAACCCGGTCACTTTCGCTTGGTCGAACGGCCAAACGGGCCAGACCGCCACGAACCTGACCGCCGGGCTTTACTCGGTCAATGTCACCGACGCGAACGGCTGCCCGGCCTCGCTTTCTTTCAACATTGGTGAACCGACCGCACTCGCCTCGAACGCGACAGCGACCGGGGAAACTTCGCAGGGCGGAAATGATGGCACGGCAACCGCCAACCCGACTGGCGGCACGGGGCCGTTCACTTATTTGTGGTCAAATAGTTTTGCTTCGCAAACCATTGTCGGCCTCACACCGGGACTTTACACGGTCGCCGTGACGGACGGGAACGGTTGCGTTTCCAACCAAACCGTCGTTGTCGGCAGCTTCAATTGCGCGCTTCAACCGACCCTCGCCAACAGCGCGGTTTCCTGTTTTGGTGGAAACAACGGCCTCGCCACGATCTCCCTCGGCGGCGGTATCGCTCCTTATATATATGTGTGGAGCAACGGCCAGACCACCGCGACGGCCTCGAACTTGGCCGCGGGTCAATATTCGGTCGTCGTGACGGACGCAAATGGCTGCCAAACCACCGAGACTGCGACGGTCAGCCAGCCAGCCGCGCTCGATGTTTCTGCTGTACAAATCAATATGCTTTGCCCTGCCGACGCGGTCGGTGAAATCGCATTGACGACTACGGGCGGGACCTCCGGCTACACTTATTTATGGTCAAATGGGGCGACGACCTCGACCGTTTCGGGCCTGACGGTGGGCAATTATTCCGCCATCATTACGGACGCGAACGGCTGTTCGACCACCAAATCCGCGGCCATAGCAAGCACCGATATCGACGCGCCGAACCTTGTTTTGAAGAACATCATTGTTCCGATCGACGACAATGGTGTTGCGCAAATCTCGCCGGCTGCGTTCAACGACGGTTCGACCGACAATTGCGCCATCGCAACTTGGTCGGCCAGCCAGTCGAGCTTCGATTGCAGCCAACTTGGTGTTCATGTGGTCACCATTTTGGCGACGGACGGCAGCGGGAATATTTCGCAAAAGACCGCCGAAGTCACCGTCGTGGACACAAAAGCGCCCGTTTTGACCTGCCCATCGAGCCAAACGACCTCGTTTTGCAAGGCCACGGTCAATTATCAATATCCTATCGCGGTCGATAATTGCATCAATTTGGGCGGCCAATGGAACCAGTCCAGCGGCCTCGCCAGCGGTTCGGAATTCCCACTCGGCGCGACGACGAACACATTTAGCTACACGGATGCGAGCGGAAATGCGGGCACTTGCAGCTTTGAGATCGTGGTCTTGGCCGCGCCAACGCTCGATTTGACGGTGCAAAACCAGGTCTCCTGTTTCGGCGGGAACGATGGTTCGGCGACCATCGCGACGACGGGCGGAAATGCGCCGTTCACCTATTTGTGGAGCAATGGGCAAACTTCGGCGACGGCGACAAATTTGGCCGCGGGCCAATATTCCGTCGACGTGATAGATGCCGCCGGGTGCGCCGTTTCGAGCCAAAATATCAATGTCGGCCAGCCCGAAGCGATCAGCCTGACGGTCGATAATGTCCAAAACGACGTGAACAATGCGGGCATCGGCTCGATCGATATTTCGGTCGGCGGAGGTTCGCCCGGGTACGTCTATTCGTGGACGAAGGACGGCGCGGTGTTTTCCGACAAACAAGATTTGACCGCACTTTTTGCCGGGACCTATGTCTGCGTCATCACCGACGCGAACGGTTGTTTCGTCAAAACGCAGACCATCATCATCACCAATTCGGTCGGGACGGACGAGCCAACTTGGGCAAAAGGCCTCTTGTTGTCACCAAACCCGACGACAGGCGAAGTGCAAATTGTCTTTAAAACGATGCCAGAGGGCGCGTTTTCGGTCAAATTGTTCGACGCAAACGGCCAATTGGTGAGCCTCACCGAGTTCGACAGCCAAGTTTCGGCCATCAGCCTCGACTACTCAGCGGTCCCGGCGGGCATCTACATCATCACCATCGGCGGCGACAAATCGGTCGCCAACCGGAGGTTGATCATCGCGCATTGATGTTTCTTTTTGGAACAAAAAAGCGGCCCGTCGGAATGTTTATCCGTCGTATCCACTCAGCATAATTTTTTCAAAAAAAGCATGGTGATTTATCACCATGCTTTTTTTTGAGCAAAAAAACAGCCGGAAGCTCGAGTCATTGTACGCCCCTAAAACATGGTTCTTAAAAATTGCCGCTCTGCAAATTGGTGTTCAAAAGGAGCGACGGGGCGGAGCCAAGGCGCAATTGATATTTTTGGCGAAACCAAAATAAAATAACCTTCCTTCAAAATTGTTTATTATTTTTGTTCTGTTGAATCATCACCGGACAATTTGCCACAAATGTCCATTTTAATCCCCAAGCACCTTGTTGGGGTCACTTGAGGCCTCGTTGGGCAGGGATTTTCAAAACCATTTCAATTTTTTCAATTATGCACCGATTCAATTTGGTTGGCACCGGCCAGCCCCAGTTTCCTGTTCGACACATTACGGGGGAGGGTAATGTGTTCGTCATTGGTTTGAAAACAGCGAACCTCTTTCTCTTTGCATTCCTTTGGGCAATTGTTCTTGTCCAATCGAATATTTCAAAGGCACAAGGCTATACCTGTTTCTCGACCGATGTCCAAGCACCAAACTTTGCACCAACCTGTGGATTGCTGGCAGATAATATTCCTACAGACGACCAGCCTATCAGGACAATCAAACTCGCCTTTCACATCATGCAGAGAGAAGCACCATTTCCTTTGGACAATTTCAACCTCGACAACTCGACGCATTTGGCTTATCTGAACGCCATTTTCAACCGGGTGAACGACCTGTACACCAGTTCCAACGCACCATGGTGCAGCGGTCAGTACCAAGCCTTTCTTTCCCCACGTGATACGCGCATCCGGTTTGAACTGGCGGGCATTTTCGCCCATAGGGACAATTTGGGCTTCAATAATTTCAACTCAAGTTACGGCAACCTATATTGCTACAACAATTACGCTTACTGCAAGGACGAGGTGCTGAACGTGTTTTTTTGCGAAACCTCGAACGTAACTTCTGGTTTCGGCCCACCCACCCACAACATGCTCTTCAATATTTACGATGCCTATCTTCAAAACGGGGCATCGGCCTGGGGCGACGGCAATTTGCTCGGGCATGAAATCGGCCACACACTTGGCTTGGGACATTCTTGGTTGACCTTATCCACATATCCCGACTTGTGCCAAGCCGCGGGTCAAGATTTAAACTGGTGCGACCCAGAAACGGCACTCAACTGCACCAACAACATGATGGCCTACTCAAAGCTGAACGACTTCATCTCGCCGTTGCAGATGTCAACCATGAACCAAAGCCTTTTGCAAGGCCCCGCTTCAAAATATATGGTCATTGCGCCCGGAAATCCGCTGACCATTTCCCAACAAATCGCGACTTGGGATCGGCCGAGGGTGGTCAACGGTGATGTTATCTTAGAGGCTGGCGCCACTTTGACCATCAAATGCCATGTCATCATGGCAAAGGATAAACGCATCATCGTAAAACGGGGCGCAAAGCTCATAGTTGACGGCGGTGTGATTTCCACAAAAGGGCCGGCAGTTTCCACCTGCGATGGCGTGACCCGAAAAGACCGCTGGCTTGGCATTGAGGTTTGGGGGAACACGTCCGCAACAACCTCTGCAAATATGTTCAAGGAAAACTATACGCCCTTGACCACAGACCCCGGGATTGTCATCCTAAAAAATCAGGCACACCTCAAATTTGCCAAAGTTGGCGTTTATGCCCAACAGCGCGGCACAGCTTGGAATATCCAGCAACAACATTTCGGCGGTATGGTACAGGCAAATGATGCCACTTTCACGGATTGCCGGAAGGCCGTTGAGTTCATTTCGGACGTTCCGATCAAGAACAGTTCCTCCTTCAAAAATGTCAAGGTCTTTCAAACCTACCTGAACCCCACGCTCTCAAACCAAATGAAGGATTATGAGGGCATAACCTCGTGGCAAGTAAGTTGGGACCAAGAATCGACCCCGCAGTTTGATGGCTGTACCTTTCAGGGACTCAACAACGGCATCGTCTACGGGAACGCGAGCACCATTATTGCTGGCTGCACTTTTAGGCTCAACAAAAAATCGGTGGACTTGAAATTGTTGTCGCCAATGCTCGCCACAAATACAACCATCGGTGGCGCGGGCAGTGCAAAAAACACCTTCATTTATTGTGAATATGCAGTTCATGGCATGGCTTACGGGTTTGCACTTGTGAAAAACAACCTAATCGAGGATTGTCGGCACGGTGTCTTGTTCGAAGGCCCGAGCCTTTTCAGGGTTGAAGAAAATGAGTTCAAAAACACAAACGGAAACAACACCCCCATAATGGTGGACGGAGTCAGCCTGCTTCAAACGGAAGATGGGGCTGAAAACCTGGTCACCTGCAACCAGTTCAACACGCTCGGCCCTGCCAACTCCAAAATATTGATCTATGATGGCATTTTCGTCGGTGGTCAAAATTTAGGGGCCAGCCTTTTGAAAAACAAGTTCAATACCTGTTGGTACGATATCCGTTTGCAGGATTTGACTTATAATGGCTCAACCGCTAATGGAGAATTGCCATCCCAAGGCAGTTCACTGGAGCCAGCCTTCAATAGGTTTTCCGATTTTCCAACCTCTCCTTTCCCTATTAGTGAGCATAAGGCGGACATCCATACGCCCAGCCCAACACTTGGGGTAACCACTTTAATCGAATATTTCCATCCTACCGGAACTTGTACAACTTCCAGGCATATCCCAACGAGGCCGGTTGCTGGAACCTGTGCTGTTTCCGCATCCAATGCGTTCAATTTTGAGAATAATAATGCTGGCTCATTTCCTGTCCCATCTTGCGCTTTCGGCCCACTCAATTTGATAATTAAACCCGAAGATTGCCGGACAATTGAGTGCCTGAACGGGTATTATGCTCAAATCGGGCAGCGGGATGCCCTACTGGATCCAGGTAAATCAATTGGACTGTTGACCAATATTCAGACCAGCCCGAATGGCAATGCCACACTGTCCGCGCTATCAAGTGCAAGCCCTTATTTATCGGAGGAAATACTGGCAGCGGTCGCCAATTCGAGCATGACCGGGGCGAACAAACGAAATGTATTGGCGGCAAATGTCCCGCTATCGCCGTATATCATGACTTTGGCGGAAGCTGTTTTGTCCGTTTCGGATTTAAACCTATTGGTTGCTCAACAACAAAACGCTTCGACCTCCCTACGCAACGCTGCCTACGCCGAACGCACCACATTCAACAATAAAAAAATGTCGCTCCTTCGCCACCTTGCCGATTCACTTTATGTGGCGGGCGATTTTACCGGGGCGGACAACCTCTTTGCAGCCGATCCAGAACGATTTTCAAAGGAATCGCGGGTTGGGCTAAAATTTCAACGGGGTGACCTCAATGGCGCGTCCCAATTGTTGAACAATTACCCCACGGGTTCGGTGAACGATGCCGAGTTCAAATTTATCCAAACAGCCCGCTTGAACCATGCGGTTTCGGCGGCAATGCCATCACCAGCCGATTCTACCGTGCTTTTTGACATTGCGCAGAGTTATTCGAGGCAGGCAGGCTATGCCAAAAGCATGGTTTGGTTTTTATATGGGGCACAATTTGAGCCTTCCATCCCGTTGGCTGCGGAGGATCGTTCGAACCATGACCCAAACCAACCTGCCGAAAAGGTTGAAACACGGCGAAAAGACCTGTTCTCCCTATTCCCCAACCCTGCGGGCGAAACCCTGACCATTGATTTGGGCGAAAACAGCCCCCAAACTGGCCTAAAAATCAAGGTTTTCTCCGCACAGGGCATTTTGCTCAAGGAACAGGCACTTTTGTCACCAACGACCACTTTGGACATCTCAAACTTTCAGACCGGGTTTTATCTGGTCTCCTTGATTGAGGATGGCAAGGTCAGGCAAAGCCAGTACTTTGTAAAAGCCACTAATTAAGTTTTCCGTTCACCCACCCGTTGTAGGACATGGCATTGCCATGCCCTGCAATGGGCTTTTTGTGTTTTTTATGAAAAAGGCAATCTTAAGCATTCTCAACCTTTTGTACATAACGGGAATTTTGTCGGCACAAAATGGTTGGTTCAAAACATATGACTTGGGGTATTCATCTCAAAAACCTCTTTTCATAATCTCGAAGGGCTCAAATACTTTTTTGACGATTTTTGGTCAGGATTTTAATACCTCGCCCGTCACCAGAAATCAAGTTGTGAAATTGGACAATGACGGCAACCTCCTATGGGCAACCTATGTCCAATACCCCGATTGTTCAAAGGCGGATGATATAATCATGTGGACAGAAGGATTGGCCGTTGCCAAGGATAACAGCTCCTATTTTGTTGGCTATAGCATGAACTGTGAGGAGGTGCAGGAGGTTTTGGTGAACAAGTTCGACGAGGACGGCAAGCTCATTTGGATGAGAACCTACGGGATTGACGACAAAAAAATCATCCCATTGTTCGGAGGCGTGACCTTGACCTCGGACAGCCTCGGCATCATGTTCGCAGGGCAGGAATGGGAGGGCGAGCTTTTTGCCTTCCAAATAGACTCGGCTGGGCACAAGGTCTGGAACCAGCTCCACAAGGTGCCGACTTTTGGTTCTTTTGGCCCGAAGGGCGCCGTAGTGAGGATGCCTGACAACAGCTATAAGGTGGCCTATGAAAGCAATGTCACCACCGCTTTTTGGGACTATTTTGTGAGCATGGACAGCCTCGGAAACTTGGAATACACAAAACCCAGCGTGTTCACCGACAAGGCCGAGGACCTCGAACTGCACCCAAACGGCAATTTGGTGTATCTCTCCAATTGGCGCGACGCACTTGGCCCGTGCGGCGGGATGCGTGTGCAAATGCTCACACCCCAATTTGACACCGTTTGGACGCGGTTGTATTGTGATATTGAGTACCCGTACCTATTGCTCGGTTCATCCAATGTCCGCAACATATCGATTGACCCGGATGGGCGCATCTTGGTACTCGGCCACACGACCAAAAGTTGCGCCCTTGTTTGCTATTCGCCCGGGGGAGACCT
>JANOQP010000583.1:0-4959 GCA_031414895.1 Saprospirales bacterium | reverse complement strand
GTTTTTGTCAAAATTGAACCCCCTAAACCACAAACCGCCCCAAATCCTCTTTTTTGATTGCCGCCGCCATCAATTCCGGGAAAACCTGCGGCGTGCAAGCAAAAACGGGTATGTCGAGCGAAGCCAACTGTTTCGCAATTTGACCATCAAAGGCCGGCTTTCCTTCATCTGAAAGTGCCAGGAGCGCGATGAACTGCACCCCCGATTGCCGGAGGGCGGCCGCTTTTTTGAGCATCTCGTCCCGGTTGCCGCCCTCAAAAAGGTCGCTGATCAAAACCAAAATGGTGTCCGCCGGCTGCCGGATGATTGTCTGGACATAGCCGAGTGCCTTGCAAATGTCCGTCCCGCCGCCGAGTTGCGTCCCGAAAAGCAGTTCAACCGGGTCATCGAGTTTTTCGGTCAAATCAACAACCGCCGTGTCGAATACGACGACCTGCGTTTTTATCGCCCTAATCGAGGCCATTACCGCACCAAAAACCGAGGCATAGACCATCGATGCCGCCATCGAGCCGCTCTGGTCGATGCACAAAATGACCTCCCGCAATGCCTGCCCTTTTCGCCCGTGCCCGTGCAGCCGTTCGGGGATAACTGTCCGATATTCAGGTTGATAGTGCCGCAAGTTCTCGCGGATCGTCCGGTGCCAATCTATCTCGTTGGGCCTCGGTCGGCGGTTTCGCACGGCTCGGCTCAATGCGCCCGCGATTGCCTCCCGGAGCGGCGCGGCCAGTTTTTTTTCGAGGTCCTCGACCACTTTTCGCACGACCTCTCTGGCAATCGCACGGGTCTTTTCGGGCATCACCTTGTTCAACGAAAGCAAAATCCCGATCAAATGCACGTCCGGTTCGATGGACTGCAAAAGCTCTTTTTCGAGCAGCATTTTTTGCAGACCGAGCCTTTCGAGTGCGTCCTTTTGCATCACCTGCACGACCGGAACCGGGAAATATTTGCGGATATCGCCCAACCAGCGGTTCACCGTCGGCGCGGATTTGCCGAGGCCCGCCGTCCGCTCGGTGTCATAAAGTGCTTCTAGCGCACCGTCCATGCCCTTTTCTTCGGCTGAAAGTCCGTCCGTTCCTTCATCGTCCGGGTCGGCTTTTTGCCCCAAAATCAATCGCCAGCGGTTCATAGTTTGTCCAGTTCGTGAAAATTTGACGCAGATAAACCCGTTTCAAAACAAGTTCCCGGTTTTTCATCTTTAATAAATTCGCCCAAATGTAGCCACCATCTTTTTTCAAAAAACCTCCAACCGCGCCCTAATTTCGCCCAAGATTTCGGGATCCCGTATCCCCAAAAACACACTATGCAAGAAGAAAACCACGAGCAGGCCGCGCTCCAAAAACTGAACCTGGGCCGTATGATCTGGCCCATTTTGTTGGGCCTCGGCGCGGCCGGTTGGCTGTTTTATAGCCAGTTCGACGCGGAGCAGTTTCGCAAGATCGAATTGGACGGCCGCATCTTCGGCTGGATCGGGTTGGCCGCTGTATTCCTGATTTTCAGGCACTTATGTTATTCAAACCGGATTTGGTTGCTTGGCGGCGGCCATTTTTCGTGGCGAAAAGCATTGGAGCTCATCGTTATTTGGGAGTTTTCGGCCAGCCTCACGCCGACGAGCAAGGGTGGCCCGTTCGTCATGCTCTATGTGCTGAACAAAGAAAAACTGCCCCCCGCCAAGACCACCGCCGCCATCCTCTACACGGTCATTTGCGATTCTCTTTTTTTTATTTCGCTCTTCCCGCTGTTGGTCTTTTTTTTCGGGCCGACGATGATCCAACCGGGCATGACCACGCTCGACGCGACGACCGGGTGGGGATATGCCTTTTTCGTGGCCTATTTCGCAATGGCTGGCTATGGGCTAATGTTCTTTTATTTCCTGTTCATCAGGCCGCAACACGCTGGGCGGGTGTTCACTTTTTTGGGAAAACTCCCTTTTTTGAAAAAAAAACGTGACGGTTTGCAGAAATTGGCCACCGATTTCACCCTCGCCGCGACCGAGCTGAAATCGCGCCCCCGCAGTTTCCACCTCGGCGTGATCTTGAGCACGGTCGGCGCCTGGACCTGCAAGTTCATCCTCATCAATTGCCTCATCATCGCCTTCGTGCCGGACACGCCGATCGACGGCAGCACCCAACTTTTCCTGTTCGGGCGGCTGGCGGCAATGTTCACGATCTCCGCGTTTTTCGTCACGCCGGGCGGTTCGGGGCTGGTCGAAATGACGTTCGGGCGGTTTTTGAGCGATTTTGTCCCAGCGGGGATTGCCCCAGTGGTCGCGCTCGTCTGGCGGTTGATGGCCTATTATGGCTATCTTTTTGTCGGGGCCATCGTCGTGCCGAACTGGATAAACCGTCATGTTAAATTGAACAAAAAAATCCTGCAATGAAAAACATCGCAATCCTCACCGGCGGCGACTCCGAAGAGCGCGTCATTTCGCTGAAAAGCTCGGCAGTCGTCAAAAAATACCTCGACCCGGCGCGGTTCCAAACCTTTGAGATCGACATAAAAGGCAGCGACTGGCGCGAGCTCTCGACCGGTGCCGAGGTCGATAAAAACGATTTTTCGATAAAGATCGGGCGAAAAAAAATCCGCTTCGATGCCGCGTTCGCCGCCCTGCACGGTGCGCCGCTCGAAAACGGGCAGATGCAGGGCTATCTCGAAATGCTCGGCATCCCATATACCTGTTGCGATGGGTTCGTGTCGGCCCTGACGATGAACAAAGCGGCCACAAAGGCCCTCCTCGCCCCGCACGGTGTTCCGATGGCCGCATCGGTTTTGTTGAAAAAAGGGGGCGAAATTGATTTCGAAAAATTGGCCGCCCTCGGCATTCCCGTCTTCGTGAAACCGAACGACCACGGCTCCTCTTTCGGCGTTTCAAAGGTGAAATCGGCGACGGATTTGTCAAAAGCCATTGAATTTGCCTTTTCTTTTTCCGAAAATGTGCTGGTCGAGGCGTTCATGCCGGGTCGCGAATTCGCCAACGGCGTGATGCAAATAGCGGGCGAGACCGTCGTTTTGCCGATCACCGAGATCAAGCCGGACGACGAATTTTTTACGTTCGAGGCAAAATATGAGGGCCGCTCCACCGAGATCACGCCCGCACCGTTGACCGCCGAACAGACCGCGCTTTGCCAAAGTTGGTCAAAAAAAATCTACAAGATCCTCGGCTGTCGGGGCTTCGTCCGGGTCGATTATATCCTCGTCGGCGAGGTTTTTCAGATCATCGAGGTCAATACCGTGCCCGGCATGACCGATGCGAGCCTCGTGCCTCAACAAGCCGTGGCCGCCGGGATGAAGCTGGGCGAATTTTTCAACAAGGTTTTGGGGGAAATTTTGTAGCCCACCTAATGGCCCGCCTGGCTTGCCGCCCACTTTATGCAGATTTGCGATCCGGGCAGGTCCTCTATTTCAAAATCGTACAAAAATCGACAGAGCCGGTTGTCCGCAATCACTGATGCGCCGGTCACAAACTCGAACCGAAAGCCCAGTTGTTCGAGCCGGCCCCGTTCGTGGATGGTGGCCTCGCCGGGCTGTCCGCCGGATAATTTGGCAAGGATCGAGCGGTTTTGGTGCAAGATCTGGTCTATCGGCAGCACACCTGAAAGGGTCGCCCGGCGCACGGAATTGTTGTGCTGGTTCTTGCAGCCGAGCGAGCAATACCGCTTGTCGGAGCGCCCTCGGAACTCCTTTTCGCAGTTTGGGCAAGTTTGTTTCATCGGTTTTGGCATTTGTTCGTGTCTATAAGTTTATTGTTTCCAACTTATTTGGGTTAGCAAACAAAGTCGATTAAAATCGGATTTACCTGTTTAAAATCGCTTAATCGGCTATGTCGCCCGCGACATGACAACAGTCTCGTGCGGCTGCCACATTTTTGTTCTGAAGATTTTGATGACCGGTCAAGGCCGGGCTTTTCACACCAAAACCAAGGAATAAAATGAGCATCCGATTGCAACCAGCGGAACACCGCGCCCTCCGGGAAGCCTATCTCGAATCCATAAAAAACGTCCTCGCCCCGGCCTTTCGCGGCTCATCGGGCGAGCAGGTCGCAGGGGCCGTCCGTGCAACGATGGACAGCCTATCACCCGTTGAACAGGCCGCATTTGCCCGGCTTTCCCTCCAAAACACGCTGGAAAACCTCCATTCAGAGGACTTTATGCAATCGCTGGGTCAGTTTGGCCGCTCGGTCTCACAGGCATTGCCCGGCATTTTGCGGACGGTCGCGCCGATTGCGCAAGTTGCCGCGCCGCTCGTTGGCACCCTCATTGGCGGCCCAATCGGGGGCATGGCCGGAAATATGCTCGGCGGCCTGATCGGGCAAGCCGGCGGTGGGCCGCCGCCGCGCCCGCAGTCCCCGCGCCCTGCGGCACAGCAACCTTTTGCCGGGTTTGCCGCACCCGCCGCCATGCCGCAGCAACCATATCAACAACCAATTCAGCAACAATATCCCCCTCAACAAAATGCCCTGGCTGCCGGCGCGGGCAGCAATCCGGCAGCCGCGCAGTTGATGGCTCTTTTGGCCAACCCGCAACTTTTGCAGGCCATTTTGGGGCAGGTGATGGGCCAGGCAGGGCAGGGTGCGGCATCGGTGCAAACCCCCGCTGGGCCGCCCGCCCAGATCCCGTTCGCCGCGCTCATGAACTCGGTAAGCGAACTCGCCCAACGCGCTGCGGAGGAATCGGTCCAAGGTGGCGGCGACGAGTCGGAGGGCTATATCCTCAACCCAGACGGCAGTTATACCGTGGCCGACCCGTCGAACGCCGGGCAACGCGCCGATCGGGTGGCCCAACTGCTCAACGGACAGCCGATTGCACAGCGGCAACCATCGGAAAGTAGCCCTTTTGGCCGCGAAAGCCAGCACGACGACCTCACCGAATGGCTTGTCTCGGCAGGGATGGTCCGTTGAAAACAAGTAACTGTTTAGGACGGGCTTGTAACGGCCGGCTTTAGCCGCCGATTTTGTGCTTATTG
>JANOQP010000582.1:0-3327 GCA_031414895.1 Saprospirales bacterium | reverse complement strand
GTTCATCATCGTGCTGAACGAAAACGGGAAGCCGCGCCTTGCCAACGTCAGGTTGGAGGCGGCATAGAACCCGTCCCGCCTGTCCTGGTTCAGGTAAAAAAACTGCGGGTTGAACCTCAAATAGTATTTTCCGGCGAGCTTGATGTTCGAAAAATTGCCCCGCAACGTGAGGAAATGCCCGTTTTTGGGCACACCCTTTTCAATGCCGCGACCATAGAGGTAGAAGAGGCCGATGCCGATATTTTTCGAGACCGACCAATTGGGCGAAAGCTCGACGACCGGAAAAAACCGCGACGATTGGATCACGTTCAGCGAGTCCCCGCTTTTCACGACGGCGACGGTCTTGAAATTGAGCGCAGGCAGGTGCGTGCCGACCATGAGCTGGAACTTGTCCCGTTTGACCAATTTGTACCGCCAGATAAAAACGAACGACCACGGTTTGCCTTCCAAAGAATACCTGAATTCCGGCTCAAAACTGCCCCGTTTGCCGCCGTCAATGGCCAATTGGACGATGGCGGCTGGCTTCCCCAGCGAAAAGGTGGGGATGAACGAAAACCCGTTGTTGGTCACGCTTACGTTGCCCTTGAAGTTCAAAATATGCGCCGTGCTGTCCGCTGTTTGCGAAAAAGCGGATTGGGCGGGGCCCAAAATAAGCATGGAAAGGATGACAATTCTAGCCGTGGCAATTGGGTCGAATAAGGGTCTCGTATTTTTCAATGTCCTTAAAATTTGCTGCAAAGTTGATTGGTTTTGCGCACACGATTAGCGCAAATTTCAAATTGAAACTTACGAATTTCAAACATTCGGGGGCCTCAATCGATCTTCCGCTTTTTTATCTGAAAGACCCGTGAGAGGTTGAAGCCGAAGCGGAACTCGGCCTTGCCCCAATTGCTGTTTTCGTAGGAGGAGAGGAAGGCGCGCTCGTTCATGCCGTTGGTGTTCGCAAAATGGAGCTGGAAAACGTGGCCGCCCGTCTCGATGTCGAGGCCGAAGGAGAGCGGGTCGCGCCGTTCGTCGGTCGATTTTCGGTTGACGACGGGTGAATAATCGGCCACGATCGCCATCCTTTTGGTCAATTTGAAACGCGCCCCGACCGAGGCAGCGATCAAATCCTGCCCGACAGCGTCGCTCGATTTCAGGTTTTCGTGCAAAAAGATCGGCGCGAATTGCAGTGTGAGCCGCTCGCTGAACTTCCTCCCGATGAGGATTTCCCCAAAATACGCCATTCGCTCGGACTGCGAAATGGCCGAGTTCCGGGTCCCGTTGCGCACCGCGCCGCCGACGAGGACGACCGTCACGGGCATGTTCCTCGCACCTTTTGACTGCGCGAGCACCCGATATTTTGCAAAAACATCGGCCTCCTTGCCCTCGGTCGAGCGGGCGATGCCCGCCGAAAAGTTGTTCGTGATGCCAAAATCGAAGCTCATCCGCATCTTGGCCTCGTCGAGGCCGATGAAATTATAGGCCACGTCCTTTAAGTTTTGCCCCGTCGATTGTGCCGGGTCGTCAAAATAGACCTGCCCAAAACGGTGCAAAATGCGGAAGTCCATGGTGCCCGGCGCGAGCATTTCGATGGAATGGCCGTTGATGACACGGGTGCTTTTGAACGCGCCGGTGGCGTAGACGGTCTCTGGTTCGTCGCCGAGCATATCGAGGAGGCTGCCGCCGGTGCCGGGCTTTTGGGCAAAGGGGCCCGCAGTTAAAAAGGACAAAAAAAGCGCGGTGGTCAATTGTTTTTTCATAAAATAAGATTGAAATGTTTAGAATGGCGTGGCCAAAAAAAGGGGCCGCTCCCATCAGTTTTTGATCGAAGCGGCCCAGATAGTTTTAAAATGTCGTGGATTGAAAAATTACTGCGGGGTCCCATTTTCGACCCAGCAGGAGATGGTCTTGATGTCGGCGGCGGAAAGCTTGGCCGCGCCCTTCGGCATTTTCTCGGAGCCGCTCGAATGGTTGATCGATCCGATCAGCTCCGATTTTTTGGAGGTCGCGACCGATTTCGCGGCCAAATAGGTCGAATAATCGTAGCCCTGCTCTTTGGTCACCGAGTCGTGGCAGCCGCCGAACGCGCAATTTGTGTCGAATATGGCCTTTACGTTCGCCGTGTAAGTCGGGGTCGATCCGGTGCAGTCGATCGGGGTGGGGTCGTCGCCGCCGCCGCAGGCGGTGATCAACATGGCGGCTATGGCAACCGCGCCAAACAGGGTTTTTTTCATAAATAATTTGTCTTTGGATGGTGAAAATTTGTGTTTTATGAGCGTCAAAGGTCTATTACGGCGGTCGGTTTTTTTCGGTTGCCCGATGAGAAATTTCTTCGCCAGCCGATGGCCGCAAAACCGACCAGCAATAGGGCCGCTGCCAGCCCGACGCGCAGCCAAAGTTCCTTTTTTTCTGCCGCGATGGTTGCCAAAAAATAGGGGTTTGCCCCGCCCGGCGAGCCTGCCCCGGTGCGCTGCCGCCAGTTTTCGGGGTTGCCGTTATCGAGTTTCGGGAGCAGGAGGTCGATGGAGCAAAGTTCGTCGAGTGGCGCAACCTTGTACGATGCGCTGTCGATGGAACCGCCGTCTGCACCAAAAAGGAGCAGGTTTTCCTCCATTTTGTCAAGGCCGAAACCGAGGTCGCCGATCAGGTTTCGGACTGCCGGGAACACTGCTTGGAAGAGTGCGCGGTTTTCGCAGACAATTAAAAACCCGCCCGGCGCGACCGTTTTTTCGGGAAATGCGAACTCGTGCGTGCCGTCGGAAATAATCCAGCCGCGAAGGTTTATCGGTTGGTCGGATTGGTTGAAAAGCTCGATCCAGTCGCCCGTTTGGCGGTTGTTCGATACGATTTCGTTGAAAATAAGCTGGTTTGCGAGCGGGTGGTCGTATTTTTCAAAGACCGCGCGGATCGGACGGCCCGCCAGTTTTCCAGGGTAAATGGTCAGTTCCTTCCGTTTTTCGACACCTGCCCAGCCAGTGAAACGAAACCCGTAAGCCGCGACGGCCTTTGCCCGAATGGGCAGGTCCTCAAAGTAGTCCCCCTGAAAAAAAGGCCCATCGACCTCGATGCAATCGTTCAAAACGACATGGCCGCCGGGCGTGGCCTCGATGTTCACAGGGGTCGGTTTGCCGATGTGCGGGTATTTTTTTTGGAAAAAACCGAGCATCGCGGCCGGGCGTTTTTCGGCAAACCGGCGCATGATCCGCACGTGCCGCGACCAATCCGCCGGGTCGGTGAATTGCCAATCGCCCCAGGAGCTGACGTCTGCGACGACCAGCCCGGCCGTGACGAAGTCCCCTAGGATGGCGACGACGCAGCGGCCGGTCGGCAGGTGGGTCAGGGCCC